>CAYSMU010000106.1:0-8569 GCA_964432145.1 uncultured Chloracidobacterium sp. | reverse complement strand
GCAAGACCACCACCGACGCCGAATACGAGCTCGACCGCTTCATCGACGAATCGTACATGGCACGACTGCCCCGCATCCGGATCATCCACGGCTTCGGCACCGGCGCGTTAAAGAATTATGTTCACCATTTCCTGAAGAATAGCGACCTCGTCGAACGCTTCGAATTCGCCCCCTCAAACCAGGGCGGCAACGGCGCGACGATCGCCGAGCTGAAATTATGAAGTATTTGATTATCGCCTTCGTTCTATTGCTTGCGACAGTCGGAATCGGTCAGCGTCCGGCTGAGGCGATACCTGTGGACCAGTTCGAAAAAGTCAACTGCGAAGACCTACTTGCGAGAATCGACAATCTCCTTGTTCAGCTCGAAAATAATCCTGAATCTTCAGCGTTCATCGTAATAAACTCCAAAAAAGGGGCACCGCGAGGGGCCGAAGATAGTAAAACCCTCATCGAAACTATCTTCCAACTTCGCCGATTCGATTTGAAACGTCTTAGGATAGTTCGAGGTAAAGAGTCCGAGTCGGACGGAGGAATGTTCTACCTCGTGCCTCCCGGTACTGACGATCCGATAAAGCCCGCAGCCGCATGGCCTGAAAAAAACCTCGATTTTGGATCGCCATTTATTTACGGCGTCGAAGCCGACGACGATCCGTGTCCCAGTTTCCCCCTACCCAAGTATGCAGAAACGCTTCGTTCTAATCCCAGCCTCCGCGGACATATTGTTTTTTTTCCGCATCCACGTCGCAACCGAAACGCACTCATGAAAGAATGGACTAAAGCTCTAACGGTTGACCACAAGATTCCTCGACGTCAATTGCGTTTCTTTTTCGGCAAAGCAAGTGAGTGGTCGTACACAGAATTCTGGCTTGTTCCCGTTAAAGAAAATAAAAAATAAGTGCTCTACCCCCAATACTTCATAGACGATCTTAAAAACCGTGCCGATCTGGTGCGGATAATTCAGCCGTACGCGGTGGATCTTAAGAAGAAAGGGGCGAACTGGATGGCGTGCTGCCCGTTTCACCAGGAAAAAACGCCGTCGTTCTCGGTCAATCCGTCAAAGGGTTTTTACAAATGCTTCGGCTGCGGCAAAGGAGGCACGGCGTTCAATTTCCTGATGGAAATGGAGGGATTGAACTTCCCCGAGGCCGTCAAACGCGTCGCGGAGATCAGCGGCGTGATGTTGCCCGAGCCGATCGACGACGAATCTTACGAACGCGGCAAAAAGAATCGCGAAGAGAAAAAGCAGCTTGCCGATCAGGTCATCGAGCTAAATCAGGTCGCCCTCGAGTTCTGGGAAAAGGAACTACAAGGTAAAAGTAAAAAGGCAAAAGAAGCTCGCGCGTATCTGGAGCAGCGGGGCATCTCCGAAGAGTTGCAACGCTCATTTCGACTCGGCTTCTCACCCGATAGCTGGGATGGATTGCTCCGCGTTCTGCGTGATTTCGGTGCTGACGACAAGCTCATCGAGCAATCGGGCCTCGTCTCGGTAAACGAAGAGAAAGACAAGGTTTACGACCGGTTCCGAGGACGTATTATGTTCCCGGTTCTCGACATCAATGGTCGTCCCGTGGCTTTCGGTGCACGTGCGATGGGCGACGACCAGCCAAAGTATCTCAATTCGCCCGAGACGCCCGCCTATACCAAGGGCGAACACCTCTACGGGCTCTTCCAGTCAAAAGACGAGATCCGCAAGAAGAAGTTCGCCATCCTTGTCGAGGGCTATCTCGATCTCATCGCACTTTGTCAATTTGGCGTAACGAACGTCGCGGCGAGCCTCGGGACGGCATTCACCCCCGAGCAGTCGAAACTGCTGAGCCGCTTTGCCAAAAGCGTCGTTATCAACTACGACGGCGATCAGGCCGGTATCAAGGCCGCGAGGCGCGCGATAGAGCATCTGCTGCCACAGGAGTTCGACATTAAGGTGCTCGTCCTGCCCGACGGCAAGGACCCGGATGACTTTATTCGCGAGAATGGGAAGAAAGTCTACAACGAGATTCGCGGCAACGCCGAGCCATATCTTGCTTTTTCGCTGAGGGCCGCGACGGCTGGACGTAACATCGCGAACGCGAAACAGAAGGCCGAGGCGATAGAGGATCTGTTGCCCGTGATATCGTCCATCCGCAATCACATCCAGCAGCGTGAAAGCTTCGACCAGGCAATGGAGTACTTTCACATCGACGATGCAGGCTTGAAGCGTGAATTGTGGAATTCGGTTACCAAATACAATCGCGGTGACACTCGCACTATCGCACAACGTGTCTCGAGGGCGGCAAGATCCAAAGTTACGGTTGCCGAGCGTAAACTATTGGAACTGCTGGTTTTTGACAAGGAACTGAGAGATACGGTCTTTCCTATCATCGAGCCAAGCGATCATGAGCACCTTGCGACCGCCGAATTGTTTCAGGCATTTATTGCTATTCACAATGAAGGTCTCGATATTGGGCCCGAGACCCTAATGAACCACATCGGAGATGACGAAATGTCGCTCGATATAGCACATCAATTATTAAACGGAGAGCCGAAGCGGAGGCCCGGAGACGCCATGGACGCCGTACTTACCGAGGCCGAGAAATGCGTGTTTGCCCTTCGCGAGATGGCGATCGCGACCCGCATTACCGAACTCAGCCGCGAGAGTGTTTTGGCCCAGCAAAACAACGACAGCCGCCGTGTGAATGAACTTTCTCTCGAGCAACTGGAGTTGGAGAAAATACGGCGAGAGCTTCAGCATAAAACTGTAGATATGTGATATACTTTACGATTTGATTCTGCCGCCCTCGAATGAAACTATTCCAGGCTCGGAAACGTTAGTAAATATATTATAAACAACGATTTAGGCGGCGTTCTAATCAAAACGAATTAATCATATATGGCCGACTACGACGAGAAAGAAGACTTAATGGATCGCCTGATTGCCCGTGGCAGGCGGAAAAAGGGACTTAGCCTCGATGAATTGCATCGAGAGCTTCCCGAAAATATGCTCTCAGCCGAGGACATCGAGGACGTGCTGGAAAGGCTGGAGAGCGCGGACATATCGGTCGCCGAGACCGATGCTCAGCTTTTGGAACGAGCGTCCAGCATGGCCCTTGACGATGAAGAGGCGGAAACCGAGGACGAAGACGAACTCGACCTCGACCTATCCGCAGGCGTTCTCGACAAATCAAATGACCCGGTCCGTCTCTATTTGAGGGAGATGGGAATCGTCCCGTTGCTGAATCGCGAGGGCGAGGTAGCCATAGCAAAACGCATCGAGCGGGGCCAGATCAAGACGCACAAGGCGATCTCTCGTTCGCCGATAGCAGTGGAACGACTGCTCAAGATCGGCGAGGACCTGGCGGCCGGAAAGGTCAGCATTCGAGAGACTGTGGTGTTCAGCGAGCAGGCGGAGATCTCGATCGAGGAAGATAAGGCTGAGGAATACCTTCGTTGGACTCTTGAGGGCATCGAAACGATTCGCGGCAATTTCACCGCGGCTCTAAAATCATGGGTCGCTCTGATCAACGAACAGGAAAAGGCTGCCGGCAAGAAGAGCAAGAAACTGCTCCGACTTCGTCGCCAGACCGCACGGATGCGGCTCGAGATCGCTACCGAAATAAAGCACCTGAATCTGACCGAGCGTTCCCGTCAGGTTCTGATCGCGGCCATTAAGAAGGTGGTCGATGATGTAAAGAAAGCTGAATCGTCGATATCAAAGGCCAAATCGAAGCTTGAGAAGAAGCCGCCTGCACCTGAGAAAAAAGCCCTGAACGCAAAGATCAACGAGGCGAAGGCCATCATTGCCGAGGTTGAGGCCAAGTACCACTTGCCCGTCGTTGAGATCAAGCGTTCTTACCAGACAATCAGCGTCGGCGAATTCGATACAAACAAGGCAAAACGCGAGCTTGTGGAAGCGAACCTTCGACTAGTTGTTTCGATCGCCAAAAAATACACTAACCGCGGCCTGCAGTTCCTCGATCTCATTCAGGAAGGCAACATCGGCTTGATGAAGGCCGTGGACAAGTTCGAGTGGCGTCGCGGATATAAGTTCTCGACGTATGCGACGTGGTGGATCCGGCAGGCGATCACCCGCGCCATCGCCGATCAGGCCCGCACGATCCGCATTCCGGTTCATATGATCGAGACGATCAACAAACTGATCCGCACCTCGCGGCTGCTGGTGCAGGAGCTTGGCCGCGAACCGACAAGCGAGGAGATCGCAAAGCGAATGGACATTCCGGTATCAAAGGTCCGCAAGGTACTCAAGATCGCACAGGAACCCATTTCGCTCGAGACACCCATCGGCGAAGAAGAAGATTCGCATCTTGGCGATTTTATCGAGGATAAGTCGATCCTGAATCCGGCCGAGTCGGTCACCTTCTCAAACCTGCGTGAGATCACCGATGAGGTCCTCGCAACGCTTACGCCGCGCGAGGAAAAGGTCATCAAGATGCGTTTTGGCCTCGGAAATACGGGCTCTGAACACACGCTCGAAGAGGTCGGTCAGCACTTCGCGGTCACCCGTGAGCGAATCCGACAGATCGAAGCAAAGGCCCTTAGAAAGCTTCGTCACCCGTCGAGATCCAGACGGCTAAAGGCGTTCCTTGAAGGTAAACCTTAAATTGTAAGAAGCGGTCCGGAAACGGGCCGCTTGTATTTTTACAGCTTATGTTTAGCGGCGTCGATCGCCTCGTCGAGCGAAGTGATCGACCCGTCTAATTGCAGTTCGTAAACTGCATCTAGTATCTGCTTGAACCGCGGCCCAGGCTCGAGACCGAGATCGATCAGGTGGCGACCCATAAGGATCGGGTCCGGAGCCTTCCTCTCAACCTGAAGTTCTCTAACCTTTTCGATAAACCACTCTTGGGCCGCCGAATCGAACCATTTCTCTTTCGGCAGCCACTCGGGGTTGCGGCCAAGGCTGTCTGCCTTGGCGACCCGGTACAAAAGATCTGCCTCGACCTTTCGGGCCAAACGCCGAAATGCTCCGTCTCCGACCGGACTCTTCGATTTGTAGTATTCGCCCGGTTTGAGGTGATATCGAACAAGGTGAATTACCTGCTCCCTTACGTCGAAACCGTCGAGAGTATAGATGCCAAGGCGATCGAGAAATGAGATCGTCGGCCCGACGCCGGCCTCGTCATGGCTTCGGGAACGGATCCGTCCGTCTACGAATTCTGTAGTCGGCGGTTTTCCGAGATCGTGGCACAAGGCACCAAGCATCACCGCCACCTGCCGCGGGTAGTCGAGTTCATCGAGGAGTTTTCGGGCCTCGTCGACAACCATCATGGTGTGGACATCGACGTCGCCCTCGGGATGCCAGTCCGGCTCCTGCGGGACACCGACCAGCGCCTGTAGTTCCGGAAATAACTGTCCGTTGACTCCAAGTTTATATAGGCATTTGAGGCCGATTGAAGGATGATTTGCTCGCAGGAGCATCTTTTCGAGTTCGCCCCAAATACGTTCCTTTGGGAGATCGCTCACATCGATCGAACGGCAGAGATCGGCAGTTTCCGCATCGATCTCGAATTCAAACCTTGCAGCGAACTGACATGCCCGAAGCACGCGAAGCGAATCTTCGCCGAAGGTGTCCTTGGACACCATTCGCAGTAGCCTGCGCTCAAGATCTTCCCTGCCGTTGAATGGATCGACGATCTCACGGGTCAACGGGTCTCGCAATATCGCATTGATAGTAAAGTCGCGACGCGAGCATGCCTCTTCAAACGACATGTGCGGATCGCCTTCGATAGCAAAGCCCCGATGTCCAGCTCCTGACTTACGTTCCCTCCGAGGCAGCGAAACGTCCAGGTCGGTACCGATCTTATAGACGGCGAACGCCTCACCGACGGCGTTAACCTCGCCGAATTTTGCGACGATCTCAAGCAGTTTTGACGGTTCGACGCCATAAACCTCGACATCCCAGTCCTTTGGCTCGACGCCCATAAGTTCATCGCGGACGCATCCGCCGACGAGCATCGCACGTCCGCCCGCGGCGTGGACAGCCTTTGCTAATCGAAGAACTTTGTCCGGTAATTGAGACACTCTTAATGAACTATCATTCTGCCTCAAGACAGCCGGTTGAGAAAGAGAGCTCAGTATTAAAGTAGCTATTCGGTTTCGCGTTCCAGTGGAATCACATGTACCGCGGCGTCTTTGACCTCTCGAAGGAACCGGTTGATCACGGACCCTTTCCAGATTATCTGCCACCTCGAGCGGGCTGACTGGCCAAAAATGACATGAGTGATCGCGTTCTTTCGAGCAAAGTCAAGAAGCGCGTCGGCAACATTGCTCGCTTTGAGTTTGACGACCTTGGCACCGAGGATTTCCGCAAGTCGGATATTTTCCTGAAGTGCGGCATACGCACCGGGGTCTATTCGTCCAGCCTCTTCATTAGGTGTCTCGACGTAGACCGCGAACCAATCATCTGTTGCAAGCCGTCCGGCGATCCTCGCTCCCGTTCGGAGTATCTTTTTTCCACTTCCGCGTGATGCCATGCAGACCATCACCTTTTCTGGAATTACCGGTTGATCAAGCCCCTCGCGTTCGCGATATTCCTGGTCCTGAACAGACTGAAATTGCGCAACATGCCTTAGCGACAATTCCCGAAGGGCAGCGAGATTCCCTTTCCTGAAGAAATTATTTAGTGCTTGTTCGATCTTCTCTACCGAATAGATCTTGCCCTGCCTGAGTCGTGTTCTCAGTGTGTCAATAGACACATCGACGTCAATTATTTCGTCTGCACTCTTGAAGAAACAGTCCGGCACAGTCTCGCGAACCTGAACGCCTGTGGTGCGTTCGATAACGTCATTCAGCGACTCGACGTGTTGAATATTAACCGCAGTGATAACGGAAATGCCGTTCTGAAGCAGATCCTGGACGTCCTGATAGCGCTTTTCGTTCTTGGCCCCGGCTATATTTGTATGGGCCAATTCGTCGATGATCGCGACGGCAGGCTTACGCTTGATGATAGCCACCAGATCAAGCTCGTCAAAAAGCCCTCCCCTGTACTCGATCTTGCGCGGCGGAACGATTTCCAAGTCCTTTATCTGTTCTCGCGTTTCTTCCCGTCCGTGGGTTTCGACGATCCCTATCACCACATCTATGCCTTGTTCTTTAAGCTGATGCGCATCCTCAAGCATTTGATAGGTTTTTCCGACTCCGGCAGCAGCACCAACATAGACGCGAAGCTTTGCGCGCTCGGTTTCCTTCAGCATGTGCAGAAGTGTTTCCGGCGAACGCCTCGCTCCATCACGATTAGGTACCTCGCTGGGCTGTGTGTCCACAAACATCAGTTTATCTCTTATCGTCCTTGATCAGTGGTTTTGTTCTATCGAGTTCCAGATTCAATAACAGTACATTGACGGTCGGCTCTCCCAAAAAGCCGAGTTGCCTGCCGTCGGTAAACTTAGCGACGAGTCCCTTCAGGTCCCTTTCACTCATTTTCCGCTCCCTAGCCACGCGCGGTACCTGAAAGTCAGCCGCCGCCGGCGAGATGTGCGGATCCAACCCTGAGCCGCTTGTGGTAACGAGATCGGCCGGGATCGTTGAACCAGGATCGTCAGCTTTCAGCGTTTCGGCATCAGACTTGATACGTTCGATCAGCTTATTGCTCGTCGGGCCGAGATTCGAACCACCCGACGCCGCAGCGTCGTAACCGTTACCGGCTGCCGACGGCCGACCATGGAAATAGCCGTGCGACGTAAATTTCTGGCCGATCAGTTCTGATCCGACCGTCTTTCCGTCTTTCTCGATCAGCGAGCCGTTTGCCTGATGCGGAAACAACGCCTGGCCGATGCCCCAAACTGCCAGCGGGTACAGAATTCCGAGCGAGACGGTCATAACAAGGATCATTAACACGGATGTAATTAAGTCTTTCATAACTCTATTAGGCTAAGCCTAAAGCTGTGATAATAACGTCGATCAATTTGATTCCCACGAACGGTGCGATAATTCCGCCAAAACCGTAGATAAGTAGGTTTCTCTGCAGCAACTTTGAAGCTGATATTGGGCGATATTTCACCCCTCGCAAGGCAAGCGGGATCAAGGCGACGATAACAAGCGCATTAAATATCACGGCCGAGAGGATCGCCGATTGCGGCGTTCGTAGCCCCATGATATTTAGTGCATCCAACACCGGGAAAGTCGCCGCGAACATCGCAGGAATGATCGCGAAGTACTTTGCGACATCATTTGCGATCGAGAATGTCGTCAATGCTCCGCGAGTCATCAGCAATTGCTTGCCTATCTCGACGACCTCAATTAGCTTTGTCGGGTTGCTGTCAAGGTCCACCATATTTCCGGCTTCTTTGGCAGCCTGAGTTCCGGTGTTCATCGCCACGCCGACATCCGCTTGGGCTAGTGCCGGAGCGTCGTTTGTCCCGTCGCCGGTCATCGCCACCAGCTTTCCTTCGGCTTGTTCGCGTTTGATCAATGCCATCTTGTCTTCTGGTGTTGCTTCCGCAAGAAAATCGTCAACGCCCGCCTCGTTTGCGATCGAAGCCGCCGTGAGAGGGTTGTCGCCGGTGATCATCACCGTTTTGATGCCCATCTGACGAAGCTGATTAAACCGCTCGCGCATTCCTGATTTCACGATATC
>CAYSMU010000105.1:0-8642 GCA_964432145.1 uncultured Chloracidobacterium sp. | reverse complement strand
GCGGGCTTCAAGTCAACACTCTGGTACACGGCCGCCGGCATCGCCGGTCACGGAGTTTTTGATCTCGTCCACCCACAACTATTCCATAATCCCGGGGTACCCGTTTGGTGGCCGGGCTTCTGCGGCTCGATCGATATCGTGCTCGGCCTCTACCTCGCATGGTTGATCACAAGGGATCGGATCCGGCCGCTCGGTGCGTGATCGTTCAGAAAGTGTCAAAAACCGGAATGCAGCGACAGGTCACCGGAATAGCTGCGCTGGTCATCGGGAAAAGGCTTCTGGGTCACCGGAAAAGTGCAACTGGGTCACCGGTTTTTCGCCGTCCGTTCCGGAGAAAAAAGGCGTCATTCCGCCCCGGGCTGTAACCCAATGCACCCGAAACCACCACGGCGTAGGTCAAGCCCCAAAGCCGCCGCCGCGAGACTCGATCCGCTATCGCCGGCAAACACTCACACCGCTCTCCAACGCCATTCACATCCTGTCTCCCGGAAACCCCACGAACTCGTTGATCCCGACAAACTCAGAACACACAGTAACTGCAACAAACTTCGACGAACTCGCCAAACTTCGCAAACACGGCAAGCGGTCCCTCCGGCCTAAACGCGGACACTCTTGCGGGTAATTTTCCGTCGCAACAGAACGAGCGAAGTTCTCCGTTCTACTGTTCCGCGGCGCAAAGGTCCGGTGAGCAGCGGGAAATCTTCGGCACGCGGGAGGGCCACCAGCGAAAAATTCCTCCCATTGCCAGCGGTTCAAATGACGGTCAGTCGTTCAGGGATTTAACTACCGGAGGCGATCGAGAATTAGCGGAAACGATCGATATGACAAACGCCGATCGCTGTCTGGTCCCGTCCGCAGCCTGATTCAGATCGCTTTCGAGGCCCTTGCTGCTCAGTACTTACCTAACGCGCACTTTACAAAATCGGATTTTTCATACAGAATTCCTTCGAAATACCCAATACACAATCCATCTATTTCGGAGGAACATATGTTGAAACGATTTTTTGTAATGTCATCGCTTTTGTTTGTGCTGCTCACCGGAGCTGCCGTCGTTTCGGCCCAGGAATGGGAGAGACTCGGTGCAAAAGAGGTCAAGGACCGCAGCGAACAGGACACCTGGCACCTCGGGGCCGGCAAGGGGCAATTTCGTCGGCTTAAGATCACGGTCCAGAAACGAGCCGTCAGGTTTTACAAGCTCGAGGTCACGTACACGAACGGCGAGAAACAGAGCTTCGAGATCCGCAACCTCATTCCGGCCGGCGGTGAGACCCGCGCGCTCGATCTCGACGGCAAAGACCGCTATATTAACAAGGTCGATGTCTGGTACGAGGCTTCTACCGCACGTCGCGGGGTGAGGTCGCAAGTGACTCTTTATGGTTTGAAGTGATCTTAGAACCTCGGATCGCAATCCAGAAAAAGGCCTCGACCATTTCCCGGCGAGGCCTTGTTCAATTCGGGGGCCGGCTGCCATTACGATGCGGCATCGTCCAGCCCTAGTGCTTTCTTGATCGCCTTGATGTCGTTCTTCATCTCCTCCTGCTCGTCGTGACTGAATTGATTCTGATCCTCGATCACATTGTTCAGCAAACGCGCGACGATGAGCGGAATTATTACCAAAGGGGTCAGGTGGATCACGAACATCGCCACGATCTTGCCGCCGACGGTCACGGGGTAAAGGTCGCCATACCCGATCGTCATTCCGGTAACGCATGCCCACCAGAACGAGTCGAAGAGCGGCTTGTCCTCGAAGTAAGAGAAAAGGAACATCGCAGCGATGATGATGCCCGCATAATACGCCAGGATCTCGGCAAACGTGTCGGTCGCCCTCGATATTTTCGTTCGAATTTTGCTCATATCGAAAATAAGATAATCCACATTTGGCGCCTTGGGCAAGAGCAATATCGCCGGTTCGGGCGTTATGTCGTGTCAGCGCAAAAAGCCCGCAGGTACGGGCTTACGGCTGATGACATTTTGGAAAAGCCTAGTTGTTGAGCGCGTAAACGTTCGCTACACCCTCGGCGCACTCGGCGTAGGTGAGATGGCTCCCAAGTTGGCCGGGATCGGCCTCAAATCGAATGACGCCCTCATTCCGGATACAGTAATTGCGGGTGCCCGTTTGGGCGACGCCGGAGGCGGTTATCGGGACGGTGCTGATCGAGAATGTTGCCGGCTCGGTCGCCGTGGAAGCGTTCGCCGTGACAGCGAATGTATATCCCGACTTCGTGCCCTCGCCCAGAACGCTGTCGATCAAGCCGCTGCCGGATAGGCCCGAGAGCGTGCTCGAATAATTGCCACCGGCAAAGGTCGTGGCATAGGTCACCTGGGCACCGTGAAGGGTTCGCAGCGACGAGATCGCCGAGCCTTCGTTTGCCGACCGCCGCGAAGCCAGCAAGTTCGGGATCGCGATAGCCGCCAAGATACCGATGACCACGATGACGATGAGGAGTTCTATTAGCGAGAAGCCTTTTTGATACCACATGATGGAATTCTCCTGCAATTTGGATTGGATCTCCGCAGTAGGGGTCCGGAATGCCGGAAAATTATCTCTCAAACTTCGTGCCAATGGGCCGTGCTTAAATTCAGAGCATTTTTGGCGTTTTTTTGCCCTTAGCGGTATGGACTGACACAATTATGCTTCGAATAGCCGGAAAAACGTGCCAATTAATGTCACTAGCGACACCTGGATCCAAGCCGGGCATCGAAACATCTTGCGTCGGTGGTTGATTCGGTGGTATACCTCGTGTAACGGGCGATGAAGTTTCAAAAGGGACTACTAAGCGAAGACGAGCCGGCGAAGCCTGCCGGGACTGCCGAAAGGCAGGCGATCCCCGGGCCGACTCTGGCTTCGCATAAAGATGCGGCGAGGATGCCAAACGCCGCAGCCGATAGCGGGCACCTTTTCGAGACCCTCGAGGAGGAGGAGAGCGGCTCGCGAAAATACATCAAGGTCTTCGGCGCCGTGGTCGTCTTGGTGATCGTGGCCGCAGTCTTGATCGGTTACTTTATGCTGCCGGGCGTCGGCGATAAGGTACGCGTTCCGGCCGGCGTAGAACTCGCCGTTCGCGACCATTTCCTCACAAAGGAAAAGCGGACCGCGACGGACATCGAATTTTACCAGTGCGACGGCTACTTTGGGGCCCGCGTCGGTGTCGAGACACGTACGGACCTTCCAAATCCGATCTTCAAACTCGATACCTATTCCGCCCGGGTTGCGAAGCAGGGTGACTCGTGGGAGATCAGCGCGATTCCGCTGGCGTCAGGCGAAAAATACACTCCCTGCAGGTGATCACACGGTTTGCACATCAGGCTTGAGCCTCAGTTCCAGCCGTTTTCGATAGGTTAGCTGACGCCATATCCATTCCATTGGCCCGTATCTGAAAAACCGCAGCCAGATATTGCTCAATATGATCTGCACCAGGAAGATCGCAATTCCTGTAAGCGTCGCCGCCACTGCCCCGAAACGCCCGAATTGGCCAAACCCATATCCGTAGAATATCGTGACGCAAATGATCGTTTGGAGCAGGTAATTGGTTAGGGCCATTCGCCCGACCGGGGCCAGCACAGACAGAGGACGCTGAAAAGCCGGTTTTTGCCAGAGCGTAGCGACAAGGGCGACATAGCCGAGAGCGAGGGCCGGCACCCCGAAGGCATAAGTGATCACGCCGAAAACGCCCGCGGCAGACGGCGGGAAATTTGCTTCGTTGCCGGCAAGCAGAGCGAACGAGACATTGCCGATGAGGCCGAGTGTCAGCCCGTAGACCAAAACACGACGGATCAAGGGCCGGTTCCCCGCGAGGTCCTGAAAGAACCCGCGGCGGTAGGCGTAAAAGCCGAGGAGGAACATCGCCAGTATCTTGGGCAGGCGCATCTGGAAGATAAGGCCCATGTAGCGGCCGACGATATAATTGAGATTAAAGCCGGTGGCGATCTCGAAAAAGCTGCCCTGCGAGACCGACTGCAGGGCGCTGGCCCAAAGGTCGGCCTGTCCCGCAGATACTGCCGCAGCCGCGTCCGGCGGGGCGAACGCGACGAACGCAATATAAAGCAGAATATAACTAACGATAGGAACGATCATCAGTACGACCGCCCATTTGATCAGCGACCGATCGGATTTATTTCGAAACAGCAGCAGGACAAAGCCCATCACGGCATAGACGCTCAGGATATCGCCGGCCCACAGCAGATAGGCATGCAGCAAGCCGATGACCAGCAGCCAAAACAAGCGCCGTTTGAACAGTGAGGCTTTCGTATCGCCGCGTTCCGCGGCGCGCGTGATCTGCAATGCAAAGCCGAAGCCGAAAAGAAATGAAAATATCGAGTAGAACTTGCCTTCGATCAGGAAATGTACGAGAAATGCCGTTATCTGGTCCGCGACCGGTGCCTGGGCAGTCAGTGCGGGCGGCATCATCCCGTAGCCAGAGAACCACTGCAGGTTCCCGATCAGAATGCCGGCGATAGCCATTCCACGAAGAATATCGACGAGCTCGATCCGCTCGGCCACCGCGGTCGGGCTGATCTGGTTTTCGCTCATAATTCACCTTCCATCTGGACAACAGGGTGGACGATCGCTGTTTGACAATTGAAATTCCCCATTGCCTCCATTTCTCTTGATCTGGAGCAAGTTACGTCATGGATCGAAAGATTGTTCCGCTTTCGGTCACAAAACGGAATAAAGGTAAGCCAAAAAACAGACGATCGCACTCGTCAGGTCCCAGTAACTGAATGGCGGCTGGAACGCCAACGCCAATCGTACCGGCAGGTAGGAAATACACACCGCGACGACGATCGTCACGATCCCTGGACGGGAAATGCCGATCGAGGCTTCAAGCAGCGATTCTGTAAAGGTCAGGAAAAAAAAGATGACCAGGACAAACAGGCATCTGGCTTTTAACGACAGTTCGCCACCGTCGGACATTCCGAGACGAATGCCGAAGACAAGGATGCCGCCGAACAGGGCGACGAAGAACGCAAACCTAAATCCCCAGTATGGAAATCCACCGGTCTGCTTTTCTACGGCGAAGGCGACGAGAAACAACCACAGAAAGCTGCCTACGGCCAGGATGGTATTGAGCATGTAGGCCATCGACAGCCAGTCGGGCAGCCTTCGGCCCGGGCTCTGACCATCTCTGCCAAAGTACGCACAAAATAGTGCCAGCACCTGAAACGGTGCCGCAAGCCAGAACGCTGTGGTCAAATTCTGTGAAACGAGATCGCGTGCATCGGGCAGCAAAAAAGCAACGGCGACCAAAGAAATGTCGAGAAGAATATTCTCGAAAGGGAATCGCTTTAGCCAATCCATCCTGCTCGTTGCCGGAGAATTCTACTTATGACGGTATGTAATTCGGCCCTTGGTTAGATCGTACGGCGAGAGTTCGATATCGACGCGGTCACCCATCAGTATTCGGATGCGATTGCGGCGCATCCGGCCTGAAATGGTTGCCAGCACCATATGATCTGTATCGTTGATCTGGACTTTGAAATAAGCGTTCGGCTGCTTGTCGACGACGACACCGGCCATTTCGATCAGTTCTTCTTTCATCGAGTAATATTAGGCACATATTTTAAACGACTTGCAAGTTTTCACGGGGATTTGCATCAAGGGTACGGTGCGGTGCAATCGAGTTTTTCGCTTGCTATTTATGCAGCAACCTGTCAGTGTTATACCTGTTAATCCTACTCTCGCGTGCGGGAAAGCCACGTACGCGCTTCGTCTTTAACGGTTTTTGGATAAGTTTGAGAGCGGGCCCCAGATAGAAATTAGAAGTAAGCTCTCAGCATTTTTGAGTATCCGAAGCCGGTCCTTTCCCCCTTTGTGGAAGACAAGTCCGATTTCGACAAACTTCTTCAGAATTCCCTGAGATCAGGGAAAGGAAAATAGTCACATGAAAATCTACGTAGGAAATCTTTCCTTCAACACAAGTAATCAGGATCTTAATGATCTTTTTGGTGCGATCGGACCGGTCGAGTCGGCAAACGTTATTGAGGACCGCGAAACCGGCCGCTCACGCGGTTTCGGATTCGTCGAAATGACGAACCAGGCTGACGGCGAGAACGCAATTGCTCAGCTCAATGGTAAAGAGGTCGACGGACGCCAGCTCAAGGTCAACGAAGCTAAGCCGCAGGAAAGAAGCGGCGGCGGTGGCGGTGGACGCGGCGGCTACGGCGGTGGCGGCGGCGGTGGACGCGGCGGCAATCGCGGCGGCGGCGGTGGTGGCGGATACGGCGGACGCAGCTGGTAAGCTATCGCGCATTGATCCCATAATCATGAAGATGCCCGGTGAGCTAAAGCCGCCGGGCATCTTTTTTTCATCCACCCGGCACCTGGGTGTGATAAGGTCAGAGTATGATCAATAGTCCAATTTCGATATCGCGTCGCCACGTGCTGGGCGACCTTTATAGCCGCTGCGATCCTATTTCGGAACAGATCCCGGTTTATCTCGCGGGTGACGAACCTGAGCTGCTCGGCCACGCGGACCAATCCCTCGGCCATTACGCGGATGCGTTCTCATTCCACATCGCGGACGATATTTGCAAGAAATTGTCGGCGGGGCATTTCACTTATTCCTTCAATTATCGTTATTCAGACGAAGCTGCCGCCGGCTCACGCGGGAGGGTCACGCTGACGTCGATACTCCTTAACCCGAGAAAAGGCTACGCGAAACCGATACCCAGGAACGCAGCCGCTCAGGTCGCCGAGGCGGTGCCCGAGACAGCGGAATAGGCCACTCTAAAATCAGATCGCTTTGGGCCGGAATCGTGCTATCATTTGGCTAATTCCCTTTTCGGAGGTTTCCGGTATGAAGCATTTCGACATACGACTTGTCCCTCTCATCCTGTTGCTGCTCGCGACGTCGACATTTGCACAGGAACCTCCAAAAGATCAGCGGCCGCCAACAACGGGTCAACCGGCGGGCGCCGGAGCCGCCGCCGCTCCGGTACCGTGCCCGGCATTGAATTTACAACCTCTTTCTGCAAGGACAGTCCGCGAAGGATCGACCGTGAGATTTCAGGCCGGCCTCTCGGGCGGGGACGCCAAGGTGACCCCGATATTGAGCTGGTCCATTTCAGCCGGCGCCCTCATCTCAGGCCAGGGAACGACCCAGATCGAGGTGGACTCGACCGGAGCAGCCGAGGCCAAATCGATCACCGCGACCCTGCTGGTCGGCGGTTACGCAGCCGAATGCCCTTACATGGCAGAGGCGACGATCAAGGTTGTCGGCCCTGCCCGAAAAGTATATGACTACGGCGAGGTGACCGACGAACAACTGACCGACCTCGTGGACAGGCTCCTCGCCGCGACGGCCGCAGACGAACAGGCATACATTATCGTCTACGCCGGTCGAAATAGTATCCGCGGTGCGGCTGCGGCGAATGTTCGCAAGATCAAAGCGCATGTTCAGCAAAAGGGCCTTGCGGGCAATCGGCTGATCGCGATCGACGGTGGTTTCAAAGAGCAAGCCTCCGGCGAACTTTGGATCGTGCCTATGGGTGCCGAGGCCCCGAGGCCGGCGCCTACCATTAACGCAAAAGATATCGTCTTCCCGAAAAGCACACCGACGAAAAAACCATAACTAAATCAATACTTTTGTTTTGCCGAGTGTCGCTTGTATGGTATAAGTTCAGCAATTACCTTTTTTGTTTAGCACTTACGAGGTTTTGGTGCCATCCGGGGCGGTCTGTCCGCCCCAATCATTCCGGAGGAAAAATATGAAGATCAAACTTATCCTGGGGGCAGTGGTATTCCTGATCGCCGCGATCGCGGGGCTTGCTGTTCTAACTCAACCCGGCCCCGTAGGGGCGCAGTCGACAAAATCAGATGATGTTGCTCCGACGACCAAAGACGATGGCCCGTTCATATTTAACGGTCACGCGTGGGCGAGCAAAGAGGACTTCCTCGAGAACGGTCGATGTACAACTCCCAAACTGAGCGAATCCGAGATCGCGGAGATCGAGCGTCAGGTAGAAGTCGATCGCGAGAACCGAAAGGCGGCGAACGGCGGGTATGCCCTTGAGGTTACCGGCGGGACCATACCGGTCTACTGGCATGTGATCACAAACACCTCGGGAGCCGGAGCTCCTACCCAAGCCCAGATCAACAACCAGATAAGTGTCCTGAACAATGCGTATAGCTCGCGAGGATGGACATTCAACCTGGTCTCGGTTGATACAACGGCGAACAATACCTGGTACACCTGTGCGGGCGGCACGTGTGAATCACAAATGAAGAACGCCCTGCGACAGGGTACAGCCGACGATCTGAATATTTATTCGAACAACATGGGCGGCGGATTGCTCGGATGGGCAACATTCCCCTCGAGCTATGCAAGTCAGCCGAAGATGGACGGCGTGGTGGTTCTATACTCATCGCTTCCGGGAGGTTCGGCGGCTCCATACAACCTTGGCGATACGGCAACCCATGAAGTAGGCCACTGGATGGGCCTGTATCATACTTTTCAGGGCGGCTGCAATCGAAACGCAACGAACGGCGGCGATCTGGTCTCAGATACCCCGGCCGAGAAATCACCTGCTTACGGGTGCCCGACCGGACGCGATACCTGCCGTAACATTGCCGGTCTTGATCCGATCACGAATTTCATGGACTATACTGACGATGCGTGCATGAATACATTTTCGGCGGGCCA
>CAYSMU010000104.1:5934-8703 GCA_964432145.1 uncultured Chloracidobacterium sp. | reverse complement strand
GGCGACGCAGTTCCGGGGCACCGCACGATTAGAACACTTTCTCCGTTCTCGCCGCTCTGCGGCTCTGCGGGAAATTGGTTTTCATCCCGCAACAACGCAGATTTCCCGCAAAGACGAAATTACCCCGCAGAGACGCTGAGTCGCAGAAAGAATACCTGCCGCCGCGTTGAGTCCTAAAGTTTTAGCGTCTTCATTTGCTTTCTCTGCGGATGTGCCGCATCGCACGGCGGCGACGGCTGTGCCTCGCCGGTCGGTGGCGGATACGCTACGCGCCGAGGGCGGCGAGGCCCGCGGGGGCGGCGAGGTCGTCGAAGCTGAAGCCGCCGCCGGGGAGGCTCAGGCCGACCTCGTCCTGAGATAGGACACGGATGTTGCCGCCGAGGGCTTCGGAGGCGATGGTTTGAACGTTTGCGGGAATGAGATTTTTGCCGACGACCAGAAGGCGTTCGAGCAAACCGCCAGCGGCCGGGCTGCCAAATCGGTCGTTGTAGAACATCACCAAACGGTAGATCTCGTCATCGACCTCGTTCGGGCGGCACGTGACCGAGCGAACTACTGCCGGCTCGGAGCCGCGAAGCAGCAGGGCCGTAAAGCCGTCGTCATTGCCGCTGATCAGAAGCGAATCGCCCTGATCGCCGCGGCCCATAAGCCAATTAGCTTCACCCACCGCACGGGGCAGAATGAGCCCGGCCTTCCAACCCATCGACTCGAAATGCGTCTCGTATTCGTCGATGACCTCAAGTTTTATAGCCGTGGCGAAGTACCGCGAACGGCCGTCCTTGTCGGGCGAGATCTTTTGCCGGGCGATCCTCAGATGCGCCGCGGGGACGCCAAAGCTCTGCTCGGCCTTCCAGTCGATTACTTCTTCGGCCTCCTTTGCCGAGGCCGGTTCCGTCTCCAGCGCAAGTATGGCGGTACGGGCTGTTGCGCTCGGCAGGGCTATCGACCAACGCTTTTGGTTGAGCATTCCCGAGACCTCGACCACCTCGCGAAGACAGGCCGCAAATTCCGTGTGGTTCGTAATGTTCTGGTCGGTAAAGCTCGGAGCAAGCACGCCGGGAGCAAGCTCGACCGTCGCTGCCTGCTTGATCGAATATTGGCGGCGACCGCCGGAAAGGGCAACCGCCGAAAGGCTGCCGGCCTCGATCCCGAGAGCGGCGTTCGGATAGTTTGGCTGAGTTATAGAAGAGAACATATTACTGCGCGATCAATACTCGCTGAAGGCCACGCCCTGGGAATCTTCTCCCTCGGCCATGCTTTTGACGTCTACCAGGCCGGTCTCACCGTCGGGCGAATTCGAATCTTCGCCCTGTATCTCGTTCCACTCGGCCTTTTCGAGTATCGGGTCGATGGGTTTTTCGCGAAGGTACTTTTCGGTCACGAGGTCCTCGACCGACTGAGGGAGTTTGCCCTTATCGGCACGAAACTGATCGATCGAGCGCCTCATCTGGAAAAGGTTTTCCTTGAGAACGACCTCACGTGCCTGGCGAACGCTCCGCTCGTAGGTCGGTATCGCGATCGAAATCAGGATGATGATGATAAACATCGATATCATCAATTCGAGCAGCGAAAAACCCCGTTGAGTCTTACGTCTTGAGTCCTTAGGCTTGAATACAGAAGGACGAGCTTGATCCGGCAACGCCGACTCAAGGCCCCGGACTCCAAACTCCAGACTCGATTTACCAGTCACTATATTTCTCTCCGTTAAGTGCCTCTTCTTCCGAGGCAGACCTGACGTCAAAGACATTGATATCGTCCCAATTCTCCGAGTCGGCCGATTGATACGACGAGCGTATCTTCCAATCTTTCTCGCCCGTCATCGGGTCCACGGGTATCTCACGCAGATAGACCTTGATGATCTCTTTCTCCTCGAGTATCTCGGTCGCCTGTTTCGATCCGTCGCGAAGCCCGCTGCCGCTGGTCAGGTTCATCCCGCGTGCCTTTACGCGGACGCCGTCCACCAATGTGTCCAGCGATGGCGGATAGCGGTCAAGATTGTCCGAATCGAAGATAGTGCAGTCGTCTATCACCACGCGGCTGCGGGGATCGGCCGGCACGTTTACCCCGCCGCCCTGGATCGTCGGATTGGTCGAGGTGACCGAGCCCTGCGGACAGGCCCCGTAGGTATCGCGTTTGAATTCGTCTATTGCGGAGCGCATCATCCGCAGAGCGTCACGAAGCCGCGTCTCCTTTTGGCGCTTCACGCCGTTCTGAGCGAGCGGTATGGTGCCCATTACGAGCACCGCCAGCACGCCGAGAGTGGCGACGAGTTCGAGCAGGCTGTAACCGCTCTCCCCGTTTCGAATGATCCTTCGGAGCCGCTTCATTATCTCCTATTCAAACCTGATGCCGAGATTCTTGCCTTCAACCGTAAGGAAATTCAGCACATCGCGGTCGAAAGCGATATCGACCCTGCCCGAAGTCAGGGCTTCGATCTCGATAAACGCAAGCGTGCCCGACGCAATGATCTCAGACCCGTCCTTCGTCGTCAGCGAGACGTACATCTTGCCGTTCTGGTTGATGAACGGTGTCGCAAACGAGTTTGCCGACGGACCAAACACAGTGCCGAATGACACAGAGCGTACCGCAACCTTTTTCGCATCGAATTTAAGTCCGAGAACCGCCGAATTGAACTTCCCGTCTCCGGTGATCGTCACCGGGATCTGCAGGGCCTGGTCCGCCCGATTGAGGAGCCGCGCCGTCGACGTCACATCCGAGGCCAGCCGCGGGACCTCGAGCCGCAGACGTTCGGTGCGCCGGAACCGGGGG
>CAYSMU010000104.1:4417-5924 GCA_964432145.1 uncultured Chloracidobacterium sp. | reverse complement strand
ACTTTCCGTCTCCGGTTATCGTCACCGGGATCTTGGTGCGTTCGCCCGCCTTAAGTTCTGGCAGATCGGTCGCCATCGCGAGCTGCACGGCCGGGCCCGCGGCACGATCGCCTGAGGTTTCGGGTTCGACCGCATTGACCTCGGTCGCCTTGACCTCGTCCGGCTTCGCAGCCATCGAGGTGTCGGATGCCTGATTCAATTGCAGCGTCCTCACGCTGCTGTCGATCGGCCTGAACATCGGTGCGGAAGTTTCAGGCGCCTTGACCGTCGCGGTTTCGACATTGGCGGTTGTCGTCGTCTTCGGCTCGGCTGCTGCAGCCGCGTCTGTCTTGACGTATTCCGGAGCGTCCTGTGCCCTGTCGGGAAGCTGTATGGTCGCGGTGTTGCCCATCTTGCGGGCAGCAGCGATCAGTTCCTCGCGTTCTTCCTCGATGATCATAGCCTCGAGATTGCTGTTGGTCGGGATGCCGAGGCTGCCCGTCGGGCGTTCGATCTCATCCTCGGGAAGGATATTCGGAGCACGGATCACGCGCGGCGTTACCGCGATCACAATGTCCACCTGGCGATTGTCGCGGGTCGGAGCCGTAAACAGCCGACCGATTATCGGGATCAGCCCGAGCAGGGGAAGACCTTGTTTACCCTTGGTCTCGACACCCTGAGCGACACTGGCGAGCAGTAGCGTCTTGTTGTTCTGGACGCGGGCCGTGCCCTTGATCGTTCTTTCTGTAAATGTCGGCGTCAGGGTCGAGGCTCCGGCAACGTCCTTTGACTCGATCTCCATCGCGACCTGAACGTCCTGGTTCGGAAACACGATCGGTTTGAACTTCAGCGTAAGGCCGACCTGTTCGTAATTGATCACATTCGACACAACGCCGCCGTTGTTCTGCTGGTTATTGCCGAGGCCCACGAACTGCGCACTCTGTACGGGAACACGCTGGCCGATACGGGCCGACGAATCTTCGTTATTGAATGCGTGGATCTGAGTCGATGCGATCAGCTTTGTATCGTTCTTGCTTTGAAAGGCCTGCAGGTTCATCGACGGCAGAATAATGCCGGTGGCGATCGCGGTCGGCAGCGTGGTCGCCGCGGCACCGCCCACGATAGTGTTGAACAGCCTGTCGCCAATGCCGACGGCACCCTGAGACGAACCGCCCAAATTGGTCAGTTGAGACTGTGTACCGATCTGATTTCCAAGCTGCAGAAGGTCGCTCTTGTTTACCTCGTAGATCGCGACGTCCATCACGACCTCGGCGCGGTCTTTATCGAGCGAAGAGATGAGCTTGCCAATGAGGCGAATATTCTCCTCGGTGTCGCGGATGGTGACGCTGTTGGTCGCCTCGTCGGTCAGTACGATCGTCTGGCTGCGGCCCGGCTGCGGCGGGATCGCCGTTTGAACGACCTTGACGATATCTTTCGGAGCGGCGTTCGCAAGATAAAATGTTCTCAAGACCAACTGCTGAAACTTGGTCCGCTGTGCCTGGGTCGCAACGAGAATGGTCCGCGGGCC
>CAYSMU010000104.1:0-4407 GCA_964432145.1 uncultured Chloracidobacterium sp. | reverse complement strand
ATGAAGATGTAATCCAGAGCCCGGGCAGCGGTTACGTTCTTGAGGTCGATATACGTTTTGCGGCCCTGCGTTCGGAACGATTCGACGTCGAACAATACATTAAGGTCGAGATCCTTCGCGAGTTCCTTGATGATGAATTGCAGATCGACACCCGAGGGAAACGGTATGTCGCGCATTTTCTCCAGCTTCTGAGGTATCTGGACCGGAGCACCGCCATTCGCGGGCTGGACATAACCGGTCGGCACGAGTTTCACCTTGTTCGTCTGATCCTTGCCGCCTCCGCTCGCAGCCTCCAGAACTTCCTTCTGCAGCCGGACCATACGCTCCATTTCGGATTTTGCCAGTTCGTTGGTCGGGTCAAAGGCGTATGCCCGGCGGAATGCCAGATAGCCTGCCTCGTAATCTTTCTCTTTGGCGGCCGCCGTGCCCTTCTTCATGTACATCTGCGATGCATTGAAAAGCGCACGGGTAAGATGGAGCCTGTACTCCGGATTTTTCGGGTTTTCGGCAACCGCCAGCGCAAACGACTCAACGGCCTTGTCCCAGACCTCAGCCGCCTCATGCTTCATCCCTTCCTTGAAATGTTTCTTGTCGTCGCCGCTGTACGCAAGCGATGCAACAGGCGACATCAGGGAAAGGAGAAGAACAGAACTGATCAAGAAACGAACGCGGATATTGTTTTTCATAACGTTTTACGCTGGTCCAGAGAGAACAAGTTGATTACTCGTTAGCCGCATGGTTACACGACTGGCCGCTCGCAAAGTTTCAAATTCTTGGATGCAGAAACTCCACGAAATAATTAACTGATTGTCGGTTTATTGGGCAAAAAAATCAACTTTAATGTGCTATTCGCCGGGAAGCAGCATTTTATCGTAGCTGTCGCCGCAAATAGTCGAGCGCCGCCTGGCTCGAGCGCCACCTGACCAGGTAACGGTCGCCTGGCAGAACCAGTCGCAAAGACTTGACGCCTCGGGGGCCTGCATAGCCGATAAATACCGTTCCCACGGGCTTTTCGTCGCTACCGCCATCAGGCCCGGCAATGCCGGTAACAGAGACGGCATGGTCGGTCGCCGCGTGCTCGCGCATACCGGCAGCCATCGCCTCGGCACATTCGGCGCTGACGGCTCCGTGTTCCTCTATGATCTTTGGATCAACACCGAGGGCCCGCGTCTTGGCCTCGTTAGAGTATGTGACCGCACTTTCCATAAAATACGCGGACGAGCCGGGCACCTCGGTCAAACGCATCGCGACAAGGCCGCCGGTACAGCTCTCGGCGGTCGCTACCGTTTGGCCAAGCTCGGCGAGCCGTTTGCCGACGACCTCTTCCATCGATTCGCCGTGGGTCGAAAAAACCGAGCTTCCGAGTGCGGCCGCAAGCTCCTCTGCCAGTTTGTCGACGACCGCTTGTGCGATCTCCGGTTTATCGGAACGCGACGTGAGATGAATCTCGACCTCGCTCTTGTTAAAAAGAATGGAAGTCTCGACGTCTGGATATGACTTGTAGATCGGCGCGGCGATCTCGTCCACGGCCGATTCGCCTTTGCCCGAAACCTTGATCATTCGCCGCCGGACGTGGATCTCGCCCGCCAGAGCCTTTAGTTTCGGAAAAACGAAACCGGTGAACATCGCCTGATTTTCACGCGGCGGCCCGGGAAGAATAGCGAGTATTTTGCCGCCTGCCTCGAGAAACATCCCGACTGCTGAGCCGTTAGGATTGGGCAAGACCTCAGCTCCGTCGATCACGAAAGCCTGACGTTTATTGATCTCGGGCATTTCGCGACCCCACGAGCGAAAGCGCTCGCGAAGGTGCTGTTCGATCTCGTCGTGATAGACGAGTGGGCGGCCGACGGCTTTGGCGGTGAATTCGCGGGTAATATCATCCTCGGTCGGCCCGAGCCCGCCGGTAGTTATTACAAGGTCCGATCGGCGAAGTGCGTCCTTAACCGTCTCCTCAAGCCGGGCACCGTCATCGCCGACGATCGTCTTGAGCTTGACGTCGATGCCGATGTCGTTTAGCTTTTCGGTAAGCCAAAGGCTGTTTGTGTCGGTCTTGTCGGGCGTGAGCAGCTCCGAACCGATCGCGATGATCTCTGCTGATAACATAGACAGTGGTCAGTGGTCAGTGGTCAGTGGTCAGTTGCCGGCCAGATCATCTACTGACAACCGTCAACTGACCACTGACAACTCTTAATAGATCTCGATCACGGGCTTTCCGTTGATGTCGATATATGCCCTGTACATTCCTTCGGAATTGAAAGAGACGCCCATATTTCCGTTCCTGTCCATGGCGATGATGCCGCCGTCGCCGCCGAGATTTTGCAATTTTGTCTTGATGACGCGGTCGGCAGCGACCTGGACCGTTACCGCCTGATATTCCATCAAGGCGCAGACATCGCGGGCGACTCCGAGGCGAATAAAGAACTCTCCCCAACCGGTCGCTGAAACCGCGCACGAATTGTTATTCGCGTAAGTTCCGGCCCCGATGATCGGAGCGTCGCCGACCCGGCCGTATTTCTTATTCGTCATTCCGCCCGTAGAAGTCCCGGCCGCAAGATCGCCGTTCTTGTCGAGAGCAACAGCACCGACAGTTCCGAATCTATTCGACGGTTTGTCTTTTGCCTCCGGCCCGGAATTTTGACTTTTTACTTTTTCCTTTTTACTTTCCTTCTCCTTTTCTACTTTTAGGATCTGCTGCAAAGCGTCCCAGCGATGCTGCGTCCAGAAGTATTTTTCGTCAACGATCTCCAGCTTCTGCTCACGTGCGAATTGCTCGGCCCCGTCGCCGATCATCATCACGTGCTCGCTCCTTTCCATGATCGCCCGGGCTAACGAGATGGGATTCTTGATGTGCCGCAATCCCGCGGCAGCACCGGCGGCCATGTTCTTGCCCGACATGATCGATGCGTCCAACTCGTTTTTGCCGTCGTGTGTAAAGACCGCTCCCTTGCCCGCGTTAAACAGCGGCGAATCTTCCATAATCCGTATCGCGATCTCGACCGCGTCGACGCTCGTTTTTCCGGCTTGAAGAGCCTTGTAGCCCGCCAAAACGGCCTCGGCAAGCTTGGCCCTAAATTCTTTCTCCTTCTCCGGTGTTATCTGTGCCTTGCTGATCACGCCTGCGCCGCCGTGGATCATAAAACCCAGCTTCGGATTCTGTGGCGACTGAAGCTGCTTCAACTCGGGATACGAGGGCCGCTGGCCCAGCGCCGCCACCGGCACAATTAACATGCAAAAAATAAGAACTGCGACAGATTTTTTAAGGATCGACATTACTATTTTTCAGCTACTTACTTTGTTTAAGATACTGTTTGACCAACTTCATATCTTCCCAAACTTCGCGCTTTTTATGCGGGTCGCGGAGCAGATACGCCGGATGGAACGTCGGCATAACTTTGACGCCGAAATGGTCGTGAAAGCGACCGCGAAGCTTTGATATGGGAACCTTTGTCTCCAGCAAATTCTGTGCGGCGGTCGCACCAAGAACGACGATCACTTTGGGCCGGACAACCGCGATCTCACGCAGCAGGAACGGCTTGCAGACTACCGACTCATCGGGCTCGGGAGCACGGTTTCCCGGCGGGCGGCAGCGGTTGATGTTGCCGATAAATACGTCCTTTCGCGGTATTTCGAGGCCCTTCTCAATAATGTCGGTCAAAAGCTGCCCCGCACGTCCGACGAAAGGCTCGCCCAGCCTGTCCTCATCCGCTCCCGGAGCCTCGCCGACGAACATAAGGTCGGCGTTGAAATTCCCCACGCTGTTGACCACCTGAGAGCGGCCAAGCCCGCAAAGCTTGCAGCGAGTGCAGTCCTTGCCGATCTCGGCACGGATCTGCTCTATGGTCTCGGTGGGCTCCGGCAAAGTTGGCAGACCCTCGGCCGTCGAGACACTCGCCGGCATCTCCTGTCTTCTGTCATCCGTCTCCTGACTTTCCCCTGGATTGTATTTGTCGAAGAACGAACTCGGCTTTCGAGCCGATAGCGATGGAAGCGATGCCAGCCGCGAACCTGCCGCCGAACGCTCCACCGGCTTCGATACTTCCGGTTTTCGATCTGAGATCACAGATTCTGTGTTTTGGATGGCAGACACAGGAACCGCGGGCCGCACGGCCTCTCCACGTTCGACTCTCAACTCACCATTGAACTCAAGCGATTCCAGCTTCGCCTCAAGCGTCTCCACGCCAAGCTCCTGCAAATAAAGCACTTGCTCACGAATATCTGCTATCAGTTCCGCTGTGTCGACGTTTTTTACCATCAGAATTAATTATTAATTACTAATTAGACAATTAATAATTAGAATCGGCTAAACCTCCCTCTCACGAAGCCCGATACTTCAAAACCTCGTCCAGGATGCGATCGGCGAGTTCCCTCTTTGCCATCAGCGGCAACTCCGTCTCGCTGTCACGCGTG
>CAYSMU010000103.1:0-8710 GCA_964432145.1 uncultured Chloracidobacterium sp. | reverse complement strand
CGACTAGCTGAAGTTAAAGCGAATTAACTATTAGGTTTATTCGTGGCATTCGTGATATTCGTGTTATTCGCGGCTAAACTTTCTTTTGCGGGGCCGGTATGAACATCAAGCGCTTATTCCTCTATTTGCTGATCGCCTCGGTCGCCCTTAGTGCTCTGATCGGCATCGGCGTCATTCTCCTCGGACAATTCGGCGAATTTGAGACCAAGGTGCTGCTGACCGCCGTGACCGTCACAGTGACGAGCATTCTCGGCCTCGCCTGCGGTGCATTCCTCGAAACAAAACGAGGGCGCGTCATGCCGCTCACAGGCATCGTATGTGCACTCACCTCGGGTGTGATGTGGATGGTCATCATCTGGGCGTGGCGCGATCAAAACGATACTTTCGTCAAGGTGTTGATGACGGCCACGCTATTCGCTGCGTCATGCTCGCTGCTGTCGCTGATATCGCTCGCTCGTTTGGACAGGCGATTCGTATGGTCTCGTTATGCGGCCCATGCGGCGGTCTGGGCTTTGACGGCGATCGCACTCTACCTGATCTGGACCACGCCCGAAGACCTCGGCGACTGGCTCGGGCGTACGATCGGGACGCTCGCCGTCCTCATCGCGGCACTGACGGTTGTAACACCTGTATTTCACAAACTGAGTGCGGTCGAAACGGGCATCGCGGCTATCGATGACGAGATCGCAGCTCTGCGTGCGAGGCTAGTAGAACTAGAGACACGACGAGCTGAATTGTCTGACCAATAGCCGCTTACGCCTAAGGCATATATCCTTTGTCCGCAGCCGCCCGTGCCCTTGCGTTGGCATTCGGTTTCTTAGCATCGATCGATACACTGATGAATTCATAGTCGCCGATTCCGGAAACGAACAATTCTTCACCTATTACTTTCCCGACACCGGGCTCGTCATCGGTACGCCCGTCGTATTTTGGAACGCGGATGATCACTGCAAAAGGCTTGCCGTTCGCGAAACGCCATTCAAGTTTCACTTTGCTTTCATTGAAGTCGAGGCCAACATTTACTATCGGGTACGACTCGTCGGTGCCTTTCTTTTCCGCGTTGATCTGGGTCATTGTAGCCGACGAATAGATGCGCACCTGATAGCCTCCCGGCCCCGGGCAGAGCTTGGCATCGTCCTGGCCGTCGCCGCCGCGGAGGATCTTGCAGCCAGAGCCAAGACTCGTATAGACGGATGTGAACGTGGGTTTTTTCTGTGCCGCCACTGCCGCCGCTAATACAACAATGAAGGCAAAAATTGCGATGGATTTAGTCGTCTTCATTGGTTCTCCTTTCAGATTGCGTATGGTATCGGGTCTACGACTCCGGCCATCTCAAACGCTCGCAGCCGCAACGCGCACGAATCGCAGGTCCCGCACGCCAGATCTTCCTTCCTATAGCACGACCACGTGAGATGCAGAGGCGCCTGAAGCTCGATCCCTTTTTGTACAATGTCAGCTTTTGATATGTCAATGATCGGTGTTCGGATCTCGATGCGAGTATCTGGTCTTGTACCGGTGTCGACAGTTCGTTGAAATGCCCCGTAAAATTCGGGCCTGCAATCGGGATAGCCGCTTGAGTCTTCGGCAACCGCACCAATGTATATCGCAGTCGCACCGATCACCTCTGCCCAACTAACGGCGATCGACAACATATTCGCGTTTCGAAACGGTACATAGCTTGTCGGGATCTCTTTTGAATCGAGATCGGCCTCTGTTACCGCGATCTTTTCGTCTGTGAGCGACGACCCGCCGATCTTTGCGAGATACCCGATCGAAACATCCAGCCGCTCTTTGATGCCGTAATGGTCGGCGATATCGTTGAACGACTGCCGCTCTCTCGCCTCGGTCCTCTGGCCGTACGAGACGTGAAGGAAGGCGAGCTCGTCAGACTCACGCGCTGCGATCGCCGCCGTTACGCAACTGTCCATCCCGCCCGAAACCAGACAAATAGCTTTCATGGTCTCCAAAAATCCGAACCCTCCGATCTATTTTCGCGTATCATCATAAGAGATGTTCTGCCCAAATTGTGCGGCACCAAATGCCGACGACCACAGCTACTGCCGCCGCTGCGGACTTAAGCTGGATGCGATCGCCAAAAACGTCGCCGAGCAGTTTCCGTCCGTCGAATATGCCTCGCTGACCCGACGGATTCGCCGATTTGAGATGATCGGTGTATTTTCGCTTTCAACCGCCGCGATCATTGGCTTTGCGATGCTGATCGCGAAGGCATTCGAATACAAAGTGATATTGTTTGGCCCGGAAGTGCTTTTTTACTCCGCGTTTGCCGCCCTTATACTGTTCGGGCTGTTCTCGGTCTTTTGCTTCAACTATAAAGAGTTCGTCAATTTCGACAAACTGAATCCTCGTCTACCGTCAACCGAGCCCACCCAGGCGGAAAACATCGCCACAAACAAGCTTATCGAAGACCGCCCATTCGAACCGGCGAGCGTCGTCGAGAATACTACCGAACTCCTTGCGACACCTCGTGCCAAACGTTGATCCCGGTCAGACAGCCCGAGCGTCGGCTCCCCAGATGTACTTGTGGAGCTGAAGGTTAAGCCGCGCTTTCAGCCCGCTATGCGAGACCGCCTCAGCGATCTCAGCCAAATGCGGAGACCCAAAAACCGGTGAGATCAATATCTCTTTTGTTCTCGCCGCGAGATCATATTTCCCTATCATCTCTCGGGCAAACTCCCAGTCGTCCATGTCCGCGACCACGAATTTGACCTCGTCCATTTCACGCCTGAGCCGCTCGATGTTTGGCCAGTGGTTCCTTTCCGCCTCGCCGGATGCCGGGCATTTTACGTCGAGGATGATTGACGCTCGCGGGTCGACATTTTCCGTCGAGACGTAGCCGCCGGTCTCGATCAGAACCTCATATCCGCGATCGCAAAGCTCGGTGATGAAAGGAAATACTGACTTTTGGGCGAGCGGTACGCCGCCGGTGACATCGACGAGGCGGCAGCCAAATTCTTCGAGCCTCGCGAATACATCGTCAAACGACATTCTCTCGCCACCCGTGAAGGTGTACTCGCTGTCGCACCAGACGCACCGCATTGGGCAGCCCGTCAGACGAACGAACGAGCACGGACGCCCGGCGTGCGACGACTCGCCCTGGATCGAGAGAAATATCTCTGTGATTCGAAGCGTGAGGTCAGATGTCGGCATCGGGATCGAACTTGAATGACCGTGAGATCCGCGTCACGACCGCGTCCATCTTCGCCTTTTGCGATCGAGGATATTCGATCGTAAATGTGTAAAACACCTCCGGTGCCTCCCTGCCCCGGTTAAGCGTCTTTTGATAAAAGATCCGCCCGTTAACCGTGCACGAGATCACAAAGTACCTCTCATAAAACACCTTATACACCGAGGCGTTTCCGCATACCTTTACCGATTCGTCATACTCCTCGACCAGATTGCGTTCGAGGGCGTTATGCTGGCCCCAGACCCGCATTTCGATCGTTCCGTCCTTTGACTTGAACGTGCGTCCGTCGTTGTTCTGCGGCGCAGGCTGCATCTTCATTAGGTCGGTCGGGTACTCGATCGAAAAAGCGAAACGGTCGTTTGTATAGGTCCGGTATTTGGCCTGAGCGTTGGCCGAATGTACGGTAATGAGAATTAAAATTGTTGCTAGAAGCAGACTTTTCATATCAAACCAGCCCCCACCAACCATAGTGATTCATAATTTCGCCAAATCCAAACGAGGCGAGGTTTGCGATGACGATAACTACGAAACACCTGACCCAATCGTTTCCAGCGAGCAGGCCCTTGCCGCGAAATGCAAGCCAGAACAATGTGCATTCGCCGACGGGAGCGAACGTCTCGGCGACCGCCAGATAGAGTGCCCGCGATTCGCCAAAAAATATTGACGGCAGTACCAATACGACTATCGGATACGTGCACGCGGTAAGCCAGACGCCGCAAAGCAGACGCTGCCTGACGGTGAGCTTTCGCGTCAAGCCGATCAGCAGTATCGGCGTCTCGATCAGGATCGTGACCAGATATCCGAATGGCAGAAAATACCACAGCTGCGACAACGGCAGTTTCTGGGTCTGGACAAAATCGACCTCGTCGAACAGGAACATTTCAGCCACGAATTACACGAATAACACGAATCAATTCATTTGTGACATTCGTGCTATTCATTGCTAACTTCTTCACAACATTTTGATCAGAAACGGAAACTCGGCCAGAACATGGGCGATCGCAATGGCAAAGTAAACGTCACGCGTCGTCGTATAATCGACCGAGAAACCGAACCACAACGCCGCAACCAGTAAACCGCTGACCGCGATCGCCACCACGACCAGCCTTGGGAAACCGCCCTTTTTTGCAAATAAGGGTATATCACCCAACCGCCATGGCACCGCCCTGCGATCCACCAGCGGGATCAGCAAGATCCACACAAAATAGTGTATCGACTCGAGAAAGACATGTGTGGCAACGAGCAGGTGGCTCGACACGCCAGGCAAGATACCGCTGCCGGCATGCTGTGTGATCCGCCAAAAAAGATTCGTCTCCTCGTTCAGGTTCTGCTGCCCCGAAAGCGACAGCCAGAGCACGACGAGAAATACCGGGATCGTCGCGAGGCAATAATGGTAGGCAGCTAACCACTCGGGGCGTGTCCGCCGCAGCTGTCGCTCGAGGAACCACATCGCGACGAAAGGATGGACATACACAAGAGCGAGGCTCCAATATTGCGGCACGACCCATGCAAACGCCGCCAATAGGAATGCCACCGGAAACGCCCACGCCCAATCTGTTTTCGGCCTTTGTTTACCCCTAAGATAAACCAGTAGGCCGAGCCACAGCACGAATGCCGAATTCCACGCTGCAGCGAAGATCGCCCAATTATATTCGCTCCAAAGCCAGTTGCCGCTCGCAAAATACAACGTCAGGTAGATCGACGCCAGTACCAGCACGCCGCCGATCCCGACCGTGTAATAGAGTCGCGATCTGCCCCATCGCAGCGGTATTCTCGCCGCGAAGTAGCGAAACTCCATAAAGTTATGGACTCCCGCAAACAGAAAGATCGTCGCGATCGAAAGCTCGAGCGGAAAAGCCCCGATAACGGCCGCACCGGCGGCGCACGCCGCCACGAACACCACAAAGAACACGGTGCCGCTGCTTAAGGCTGACCTTTCGAGGCGGAGCTCTTGCATCGCTTCTATTCTTCGCCTGACGGCGTCGGCGAAACGTCGGGCACGATCAGCTCGACGTAATTACCGTTCTCTTTTGTCGCCAGCCTGATAGCTCCGCTTGCCTGCTTGTACGGGAAAAATACCTTTTGATCGAATAGCTTGCTTGTGATCTCGCGTGCCTCGGGCGGCGGGCCGACATTGGCATAGACAAAGGTCACCGCCGAACCGATACCCGCGGCGGCGGCGATCAGGACGAGCGTCTTTGAGCGGCTGGGAGATCTGCCCGACCGAACGAACCAGATGCCGCCAAAGACGAATGCCAGGCTAAGGAACGCGCCGCTTACAATGGTCTGCGTCCGCGTGATCGGCCCCTCTGCCACGCCGGCGGCGGTATCGGTGTCACGGTCAAGTTCTTCGAGCTCGGCACGAAGCTGCTTGAGTTGGGATTTAGGTATCTCGAGCCGCGCGACCTTCTCATTCCGGTCGAGCTTTATCACGAGCGTCGAGGCAATGCCCGGATCGGGCTTCTTTACGCGATTCGGCGATTTACCGGGCGCCGGAGCTATATCGGCAAAGGAAGCGGTTGAGACAGCGAGAAGGATTGCCGTTAACAGGATCAGTCGTTTCATTGGGTTTCTCCTTATAGGAACAAGTTTCGACGAATTATACCAGCATTTCGCTTTTGAACGATTTAGGCTAAACTTTTTGCATTATGCGTTCTCAACTAAAAAAGTTCATCGACAAGATGGACGAAAATTCGGTGGCGATAATTCCCGCTGCTCACGAACAGACACGAAGTTACGATACCGAGTTCAAATTCCGTCAGGATTCTGACTTCTGGTATCTTACCGGCTTTCCGGAACCCGATGCGATCGCCGTCATAACGCCCCAAGCGAAGAAGCCCTTCACGCTATATGTCAGGCCCCGCGATCCGCTTATGGAAACCTGGTTCGGCCGCCGGCAGGGCGTCGATGGTGCGGTAAAGAATTATGGAGCCGACCGTGCCCTTCCGATCGATCGTTTTGCGGCCGATCTCGGAAAGATCCTCGACGGTTACGATAAGCTCTATTATCGTTTCGCGGTGGATAGGACGCTAGATCGGCAGATCCTTGACTACTTTACCGAACAGCGAGTGCGCCGTCTCAAAACGGCCTACCCGCCGCACACGATCATCGATCCGACGCCGATCATCGGGGACATGCGCCTTCACAAGACCGATAAGGAAGTCGCGCTTATGCAGAGAGCCGCGGACATTGCGGCCGAGGCTCACGTTCTCGCGATGAAAAAGGTCCGGGCGGGGATGAACGAAGGCCAGGTCGAGGCATTGATGGAAGCCTATATGAAGGACAAGGGGGCCAGCGGCGTTGCTTACAATTCGATAATTGGAGGCGGCGATAATGCCACTATCCTTCATTACGTTGAGAACAACGTGCCCCTAAGGGACGGCGATCTGATCCTGATCGACGCCGGCGCCGAGGTCGAAGGCTATGCGTCCGATATCACGCGAACATTCCCGGTCAATGGTACTTACTCGCAGGCACAACGTGAGGTTTACGAGGTCGTGCTGGATGTGCAGAAAAAATGTATCGATTATACGGTCACAGGAAACACCGTTAAGGCCAGGCAGGAATTCTCGATCGAGCTATTGACCGAGGGGATGAAAAAACTCGGTCTGCTTAAAGGGAAGACAAAAGACCTTATCAGGAAAAAGGCGTACATGAAATACTATATGCATGGGGTTGGCCACTTTTTGGGCTTGGATGTACATGACGCCGGTCGTTATTTTACGGATCAGAAGGCAAAGAACTCGCGGCCGTTCGCTCCGGGAATGGTCCTCACGGTGGAACCCGGGCTGTACATTCCGCCCGACGACAAGTCGGCTCCGGCCAAGTATCGCGGCATCGGTATCCGTATTGAAGACGACGTACTTGTTACCAAGGACGGCAACCGTAATCTGACAGCCAAGGTGCCGAAAGAGATCGACGAAATACAATCGATAATGGCCGGCTCGTCATCCGCGAAAAAGTCTCCTGTGTCTAAGACGGCCAAATGACGTTTAGATCGACAATATGAACTTCGACGAGATCGCAAAAAATATGCCGGCACTTTTCGCCGCGCTTTTTACGGCGATACTATTCATTCAATCGGGACTCGACAAGGTCTTTGATTGGAAAGGAAATCTCGAATGGCTGACAGGGCATTTTTCGAAGACATTCCTGGCTGGAATGGTCCCTGCGATGCTGGCGACGATAACCTTATTGGAACTAACGACGGGGCTTGTCGCTGGGGCGGGAATTGTTGTTTTTGTTCTCTCGGGCTCATTAAAGGTGATCTTCTATTCGTCGGTTCTTGGAGCTTCGTCTGTCACGGCCTTATTCTTTGGCCAGCGGATCGCTAAGGACTATGCGGGCGCCGCCGTACTGGTGCCGTACTTTATTCTGTTGATATTGATGCTGTATCTGACGAATCCATTCCTCAAGGTTTCGTAGGACTCTGGCGACACAAATAAAAAGGCCGCGGTCGTGGAAACCGAGGCCTTTTCTGTTCACCTAAAAACGTCTTAGTAAGGCTGAATGTTCAGGATCTGACTAAGTATCGTCCCGAGGATCGACAGTACGCCATTATTGCTTGAACCGTAATGGTATTGCTGGTCCTGATACCGGCCGTAGCCGTCGTTGTATTGGCCGTTGTTGTACTGGTCACGATAGCGGCTGTTTGCTCCATCCTGATAACCGCGCTGGAAACCCTGGCGAAAGTAATACTGGTACTGGCTCTGATTGACGTAGCTCTGATATCCGTCGGTTCCTCTCTGGTATATATTCGAATTCGAATAGCTACTGCGTCTGCGATTTTCAAGGTCGCTTCGGCCAGCCCGGAAGCCCCTACGATAGCCCTCGTTTACGGCCTGTCTGAGCAATTCAGCACCACGTTGGTCAGTGTTGTAGTATGAACCATTGCGATAGACGCGGTATCGATTGTTGCGGTTAGTGTTAGCGTTGGCGTTGCCATTGTAATAGCCGTTGCCATGCGAGCGGTCGTTGCCGCTACGTACTATCTGCCGATCCCGGTCGTCCTCACGCTGGCGGTCGCCACGGTTCCGGTGGTTCTGTCTGGCCAATTCGGCCTGACGTTGCTGCTCCATTCGGATACGCCCCCGATCAGCCTTATCGCGGTTTTTGTCGGCTTTGTTTTGACGCTTGTTGTCATTGCCCTCGTGTTTCTGCCCTTCTTTGTCGCCGTCTCGGCGCGAGTTTTGGGCGTTTACGCCAATGCTGGCTCCCGCAAGCGTGATCAAACTTAGTGCCGCTACCGCTCCAATTTTCTTAATATCAAATGATCTCATGAATATACTCCTTGTTCTGTCTCTAGCTTATCCAGATCTCTCAAGACTTAAGAGAGACGACGAGCTGTTGTAAATAATTGATAAATTCTACTCATCAATCTTTCACCAAGTGCCTTACAAACGTTATGCCACGTACGGGGTTTCTATTGTTTCGTTAGGTTTAGCTGGTATGGACCCGCACCAATCACCGACAAAACACCGCAGATAGTGTGGGCTCCGACTCGAA
>CAYSMU010000102.1:5269-8750 GCA_964432145.1 uncultured Chloracidobacterium sp. | reverse complement strand
ATCGGACTTTACGCAGAAGACCTGGCCGCGAGTAACAATTGGGTCATCTCGGGTAAGCGGACCGTTGACGGGAAGGCGATACTTGCAAACGATCCGCATCTTGCCCCGACGGCTCCGGGCATCTGGTATTTGTCGCACCTTTCGACAGCAACACTTCGAGTTTCGGGAGTGACCGTGCCGGGGGTCCCGGGGATAATACTTGGCCACAATGCGGACTTTGCCTGGGGCGCGACAAATGTTGGGCCGGACGTTCAGGATATTTATTTTGAGACATTTAACGAGAAAGGCGAATACAAGACGCCAAACGGTTGGGAACCGGCGGTAAAAAGGACCGAGAGGATAAAGTTCCGGGCAAGTCCGCTCAGCCCTGCCCTTGAGACCGAAACGATCGAGGTCATCGAGACGAGGCATGGCCCGGTAATTTTTGAAGACGGCGGCAAAAAGTACGCCTTAAAGTGGACCGCGTTCGATCCGAACAATAATGAATTCGAGGTCTTCTATCGGTGGAATCGGGCTAAGAATTGGGACGAATTCAAGAACGCGTTAAAAGGCTATGGCGGTGCTGCTCAGAATTTTGTATACGCAGATACAAAGGGCAATATCGGCTGGTACGCGGCAAGTAAAATACCTCTTCGTCGCGTGGGCGACGGTGCCTTTCCCTATGACGGCTCGACGAACGACGGCAATTGGGTCGGCTTTATCCCCTTTGAGGAATTGCCGAATCTGTACAATCCGTCGAGTGGCATGATCATAACGGCCAATCAGCGAATCGTCGGTACTTCGTACAGGTACCCGCAAATGTCTCGCGACGCTGCGACGCCATGGCGTGCAAGGCAAATATTGAACACACTTAGTGCGAAGGCGAAGCTGTCAGTTGACGACGTTCGGGCAGCACAATTCGACTCACATAATCTCGCCGTCGAGATGATCGCAAAGGAGATCGTCAAGGACGAGGCCGCTTCGGCGGAGACTCTCGATCTATTAAGGAAATGGGACGGCAGAATGACGCCGGATTCCACTGCGGCATTGCTGGCAAGCGATATTCGTGTCTGTATGGGAAATAAGATCGCCGATGCGAACAAACCGGCCCCGGCGACTATTGTTCGTGAACGAGTGTTGAACTGGGCGGTGCAAAAGCGGTCGCCGCTCTGGCTGCCGGCGGAGTTTAAGGATTATCCTGCACTGATGCGATATTGCGATGATGCAGTTCGGACAGGTTTCGCGGATCCGAAACGGTACGGGCCCGATCAGTCGAAATGGACCTGGGGAAGGATCTGGCAATCGCGATTCCCGCACCCGCTCGCGTCGGCACCGCTCATCGGCGGACAATTCGCATCGCCAAATGTGCCGATCAGCGGCAGCGGCCAAACTCCGAATGTTGGCTCGTCCGTCTCGATGCGACATATCGCGACGCCGGGCAATTGGGACACCACGAGCCATGTGATCCCGCTCGGACAAAGCGGTGACCCGAAGTCACCGCATTTCAAGGATCAATTCGATCAATGGCGTACGGGCGAGTTGGCGGTCTTTCCGTTCACAAAGGCTGCGGTTGAAAAGGCGACGACCTCCGTAACCGTAATGTCACCGAGATAGGCGATCGAGAAAATCGCCTAGGATGATGGCGGCAGCTTCACTATCGACGAGACGCCGCGTGGACTTCAGATCGGTTCCACGTTGCCACAAGCGGGCCTTCGCCTCGTACGAAGTTACGCGTTCATCCTGGAGAAAGACAGGGATCTCCAGAGAAAGAGAGAAGTTACGGGCCAAACGGCGGGCTTCGGCGGACATTTCGCTCTCTGCGCCGTCGGATTCTAGGGGCAAACCAATTACGAGGGCCTGTGCATCAAACTCGGAGATCAGCATTTTGATCTTTGAGAGCAGCTTCTTCCAACTCGTCCGCTCGATGACATCCAGCGGGCGCGTCGTGATCCGAAGCTCGTCGGAAACAGCCACCCCGCATCGCTTCATCCCCGGATCGATAGCGAGCAGACGGCCGGTGGAACTGATGACAGAAAGATCTGTAAGTTCTTCGTGATTAGCTGTTTCTTCTTGTTGCACCAAAATGAGTGATTAAGGGATAATCGTGTGTCGCAAACCGGTAAACTTTTGGTAAGCAACGTCCGTATTATCAGCGTTTAGATCTATCACAAGAGGTATTATATGTCATTTCGCGGAAAGCTCTGGATACTAATGATCTCTGGGGTCATTGCGGTTTACGCGGTGGTTGGCGGGCTTCCGCTGATCGGCGGTTTGTTGACGACTTCGGCCCAGCAGCCGGTCAACGACGCGACCGCACAGCTTCGTATCGTCGAATCGGTTCTCCAGCATATCCAGAATGACTACGTTGACGAACCTAATATGGAAAAGGTAAGGCTTGGGGCCCTGAGGGGACTCGCCGGCGGCCTCGATCCGTATTCGTCGTATCTCACGCCCGAGCAGGTAAAGGCCTTTGAGGCCGGAAAGACTTCCGGAAGGGTCGGGATCGGAGCCGAATTCTCACAGATCTCGGGTTATCTGTACGTGATATCCACGGTAAAGGGCGGCCCGGCCGACAGGGCCGGCGTCAAAGCGGGCGACGTGATCGAATACATCGACGGTAAGGCATCGCGGGACATTTCGCTTTACGACGCACGCCAACTGGTGAACGGAGATGCGGGATCGACCCTCAGCCTTCGCGTACTTAGAGCGGGCGAAAGGCCGCAGACCATAAAGGTCGCCCGTGGAACGTACAAAGTGCCTCCGGCAGAATTGCGGATCGAACAAGGTAAGATAGGCGTCATCAAGGTATTTGGGATCGAGGAAGGTGCGGCAAATGATCTTCGAGGTCAACTTGCGTCATTAACGAAACAGGGCATTCAAAAGGTGGTCCTTGACCTTCGCGGAGTTGCAACCGGCAGCATCGCCGAGGCGGTTGCGGTTGCAAACCTGTTCATCAAGGAAGGTGAGCTTGCCAAGGTCATTGGCCGCGAAAACAAGGTAGTAACGTCGTTTACTGCAGATCCGTCAAAGGCGGCATTCGACGGTGGTTTGGCGGTCCTGATCGACACAAGTACAGCCGGTGCGGGCGAAGTCGTTGCTGCAGCCGTACTGGACAGAAAGCGCGGTGAGGTCATTGGCGAGCGTAGCTTCGGGGCCGGAACGGAACAAAAATTGTTTACGATGACCAATGGCGGCGGTTATCTGCTTACGGTCGCCAAGTGGGCATCTCCGAATGGCACGCCATTTCTTGGCGATGAAAGAGCAAGCATGGGACTAAAGCCGTCGATCGAGGTGAAAAGGCCCGATATGCCCGAACCGCTCGATATCGAGAGCCTTGCGGATCAGGATGGCCAGAATCCGCAGCCGACGGCCACGCCGACCCCTAAGCCGGCCCAACCAAAGATCGTCGAGGATATTCAGCTCAAGAAAGCCTTTGAGGTTCTTGGCGGGATAGCGTCTAAAGCTTCGGCCTAGGCTTCCTAAAGTAAATTACTGATTGGCC
>CAYSMU010000102.1:0-5259 GCA_964432145.1 uncultured Chloracidobacterium sp. | reverse complement strand
ATTTTCTATTTGACTAATTTGTTGTTATGCATTCGGAACGCTGATAGAATCGTTTGCAATGCCAGTAAACGATGTTAATATCCGCTCGCTAGCGGAAACAGATCTCGGAGAATGGCTGAGGCTTCGGCAGTTGCTCTGGGATGATTCCGGCGAGGATGACCACAAATCGGAGATGCTCGAGATCATCGAAGACCCGGAGTCGCAGTTTGTTGCGGTGGCCGATAGCGGCGGCGGCAGATTGGTCGGGTTTCTGGAGGCGAGCATCAGATCCCATGTCGAAGATTGCGAGACGGATCACGTCGGCTATCTGGAAGGGTGGTTCGTTGACGAGCAATACCGAAGGCACGGGATCGGTCGGGAATTGGTGAGCATGGCGGAATCATGGGCAAGAAGCCGTGGCTGCCGCGAGATGGCGTCTGATGCCGAGATCGGCAATCTGGTCAGCCAGGAAGCACACGGAAAAATGGGCTATACAGAGACATCGCGGCTGGTTCATTTGAGGAAGGAGTTGAGGTAAGTGAGAATGACGGCAATTTCGTTCATTCAAGGGCATCTGCTCGCGGTCGTGTTGCTGTCCGGAGTGTTGACAGCCTATTCTCAGTCAACCGACCAAAACTTTCCGACGCCGGTTACTTCGAATGAGATCGTTGGCACGATCAAAGCAAGGGATATCGGCGATTCCCGGCAAACGCGGTACTTCTATACCTTTGACGGCGTGCAGGGCGACATATTCATCAATGTCGTGACGAAAAATTTCTCAGGCGACATAGATATTTTCACAGCCGATTCGCTTAAGCCGATGACCAAAATGGTCATTTTCCCGGACTCCGCACCCGCCGAGACCGGCCGCCTTGTCTATCTGAGAAAAAGCGAACGCCTTATCCTTCGGATCGAAGGCCGAACCCCTAATGACGAGGCCGCGACATTTCGGATAAAGTTCGGGGGAAGCTTTATAGCGATTCAGGGGCAAAAGGAATCGGCGGCACCTGTGATCAAGAATCCGGACGGCCGAAGTGACGCCGGGATTAGGGTCAATTCTGTGGGCACGATAATCGAGGCTGCACCGAGAGGTGAGACGGCGAAGGCACCGGTCGAAACTACGAATTCGCGGCCAGATACAGAAAAGGCCGCTGAAAAGGCAAAAAAGCAGGACGGAACTGCCGCCGCTAAACCCGCGACGGCCAATAGCGAAAAGCCGGTGGTCATTGTCAGCCCAATGCCCGATGTAGCGACGATTTTTGGGAATAAGAAGCCGACATCAAATACCGGGAAGCCTAAAAATACAGAGGCGAAACCGGCTCCGCCCACGAAGATCAAGCAAGGGACTAAAGCTGCCGCCCCTTCAACAGTACCCCCCAAGCCCGACGGTTCCGAAAAAAAACCGGATCCTCTCGCAAGCATCCGGCTGGTGGTTTTAATGAAAACCGGCGAAACGATCGAGAAACCTCTAAGTGACGTGCTACGTTTCAGCGTCGATAAAGGTGTCCTTACGGTAATCGGCAAAGACGGTAAGGTTGCCCGCTACTCTATCCTGGATGTCGCCAAGGTCACGATCGAGTAACTAGGCGTAGCTGTGTAGCCCTCGGAGCAAATAGCTCACACCCAGATAAGTAAAGATCACGAGCAAGAACCCGACGATGGCAAAATACGCCGAGCTGCGGCCTTTCCATCCGCGGGCGATACGTGTATGCAAAAATGCCGCATAGGTTAGCCAGGCGATCAAAGCACCCGTCTCCTTTGAGTCAAATCCCCATGGACGTCCCCATGACTCATTCGCCCAGATAGCTCCCGTAATAAGAAGCATTGCAAGCCCGGCAAAAGCGAGACAAGCGGTCTTGTACATCAAGCTGTCGAGAGATTCGAGTGCAGGCAACCGTTCTATGATCTGGTCGGTACGGAAACCAAACATTATCACAAAAAACGTGCCGACGAGTGCGGTGATCAGCGCAGCTACCTCAACAGGATTTGTGTTTAGGCTGAGAAACATTTTGTCACCATTTGCCTGAACGTAAGCACGCCCCATCTGTTCGTGTTGACGGGCTGTCATCTGCTGCAGTTCCTGAACCGAAAGCTGCTGATTCTCCGCCATCGCCATACCGGCAGTGATGTACTGCGAAGGATTTGACGCAAGCTGGGCCTGAAGCTTCGCACCGACATTCGTTTCAGTCCTTATGCCGTAGATCACGATACCTAAAGACACGATCTGAGCAACAAGTGCTGCCTTCAGCAAAATATGGCCCAAGGACTTGGCCTTCTCGCTCTGCTGATAGAGATATAGGAGAAACGCCACGATAGCCGCAGCAAGCAGTACGCCGGCGATGGCAAGTGCGGGTCCTGCAAACGGAAGTTCGAGTCGAAACGGAGCTGAAAATGGCTTCTTGCCGCCCATCTCGTTGGGAACGAACAGGCCGGCACGGTACACGAACTCAGTAAATACAGAAAACTTACTGATCGTCGCCAGTACTGCGATGCCAAATATACTTGACCAAATTGCCATTGCCTCGACCTTGACACGGTCCTTCAACAGGTAGATTACCGCCACTCCGAAGCAGACCAACGCAACCCCATAACTAAGGCTGGCGACGCCGACGTGGATCGGTCGCCAATATGAATCAAGTACCGGCGGCAGATCAATGAACTCACCGCCAATAAACCTGGCAAGGATCAGGATCAGCGCGGCGAGCGGAAGCGTAAAGGCGCTCAGGATCCTAAAGCTTTTTCGCTGAGCAAACAGGAGTGTCGCTATACCCGCACCGAAGGCGAAGGCGACACTTAGATCATAGAGGTTCGCGAACGGCACGTAACGGAACACCCACGGCGTTTCCATATTACCGCTTGCACGCATGACGGCGATCTCATGCTCATACGCAGCGACCCAACGAACAAGCCAGCTTGAAAAGTTAAAGAAAACGCCCAAAGCCGCGCCGAAGAAGCCGATCTTTTCAGCCATGCCGGACGGCGCATACAGGTTCGTCAATTGGAATAGGGCCGCGAGAATATAGCAGGCGAGAGCGATCATCATTAGGGCACCGTCCGAGATGAATGTGTTACCCATCTGCACACGAAGCCCCATCATCGCGAAAGATCCAACAATGACCAGGATTGCCGGAATATAAGATTGCCACGTTACACGATTCTCGAGTCTGTCTAGTTCTTGCATAATGTGATAGCCTCGCAACTACTTGCTGACCGCGTCAACGATCGCCTTGAATTTGTCCGAAAACGCTGCTTGATTTCGGTTCGCCTCGCCGGCAAGCACGACTTCGGTGCCGCCGGTTTCTGTTTTAGTGACCTCCGCCCAGACGCGTTTGTGAGTGAGAAGAAAAACGAACATGAGGGCCCCGATCAACCCGAATCCGCCAATGTACCAGGCGATAAATGCCGCCTCGTATGGGTCGTATTTGATCGAGAGCACATGAGCGAGCGGCGACTTTTCGAAGGAGGCGAGCCGCCACTTGTATCCCGCCTTTGGAGCCCCAACAGGAATGTTCTCGGCCAACTTCTGGGCGAAAGCAAAAACCCTAATTCGCTCGCCATTGGGTGGCGTGACGTTGAGGATCGCAACCGGGTTATTATAGTCACCGCTTTTTGTATCCGGCTGGCCATCGGCACCGAATGTGAAATCCGGCATAAATTCAGCGTATTCGACGATTGTGCCATCCGAGAGCGTCGTCGAACCGTTACGATCCAACCTTACCTTTATCACGTCACCGCCCGATTGCGGCGTTAATTCCAGATCGATGTTGCGGGCGTTGCCGACCGGAATTGTCTGCGCCTGAAAGAAGCGATAGCCGCGATAGCTGACGGGGCGATTCATGCTGACATCTGCAAGAAACGTTCCGTAAGACGGGTCGCTGATCTTCATCTGAGTGCGCCAATCAAGAGTATTTGTTACGTCGATCGCTCCATTCGCGTTGATCAGCCTTTGTTGTATATCTGTGCACTCGATCGTAAACGGAAGTTTTACCGAGAACTTTTCCTTCTTGTCCAGGTTGTACTGTATCAATTGGATCTCATCGGTAGTCGCGCCGGGTATCATCCGCACATCCGCGTCAAAGCCGGTGGTGAGGGCAACAAAGTGCCCCAAAAAGAGGGTGAGCAGGAATACGTGTACTACATAGGCGCCGAGTCTGTTTATGACGCCGCTTTGGCCGAAAACGTAAGTTCGATCACCCTCATTAGTGATCGTTGTCTTCAGGCCCTTTGCCTTGAATTCCTTTTCAACCCGGCTTACTGCCTCATCAATATTTAGATCTCCCAGCTCGAGGATCTGATTATCACGGCGGCCTAAGAGCCAGCCTCGGGTTCCTTTGACCTTTGGCTTAGCGATATAACTCCAGGCCGAAGGGAATCGGTCGATCGACGCCAGAATGATATTGAGAGAAAGGAAAAGAAGCGCAAACTGGTAGTACCAACTGTGATAAACATCAAACAGGCCGAGTGACCCGAAGACGAGCTTTTCCGCGGGCGTAAGTGAAACGTAATAATTGTCAAAACCGTCCACGTTCTGCTGTACGATCAGCATACCCGCCATCGAGAGGACAACCAGGATGCACAGGGTTATGACCCCGACGCGCACAGAGCTGATCGCGTCAAGGATGCGATTGAGGATCGGTGCAGTTGGCCGGGCGGCCGGACGGGTATTTAAGGTCTCTTCGGAAGCCGACATCTTTGCTAGTTAGAATAGCTTAGGGGCAAATGTTTGTCATCTCATTACAGATAAGTTCGACTTGATTGAAAATAAATACCCGTAATATAGCGAAACTTTGAAATAATGCCTCGAAACGCTATTCTTACGGTTACGGTTAGATGCGGGTTTCAGCGATGGATACAGTAACGGTTCAGCTAGATGGACAGAAGAGCGTGGGCATTCGTGAGAAGGTCGCGGCTTATGTTGAGCTCACGAAGCCGCGGATCGCCGTGCTCCTCGTCCTGACGTCCGCTGCCGGATTCTATCTTGCATCTTCGGGACCATTCGACACGGTCTTGTTCGCTAACTCAATGGTCGCGATCTCCTTGCTGGCATTTGGCGTAGCCACGCTTAATCAGGTCTGGGAGCGTGATCTGGATCGCCTGATGAAGCGGACTTCGACACGACCGTTGCCGACAGGAAAAGTTACTAAAAACGAGGCATTGGCTTTCGGCATAGCCCAGTGCGTTTTAGCGGAGATCTACTTATTTGTAGCTGTTAACCCGCTGACGGCATTTCTTGGGGCGGTTGTCATCGTTGGCTATGTTTTGGTTTACACGCCGCTGAAG
>CAYSMU010000101.1:0-8796 GCA_964432145.1 uncultured Chloracidobacterium sp. | reverse complement strand
CCGTCGGAACCTATTCCCACATAGCAGTTTTCCACAACGTTATTACTGCCGGTGATCACGATACCAAAGTTAAATCGATTGACTGTAAGTCCGCTGACAGTCGTCCCGTTCGTTTGGATCGTAATACCGGTGACAGCAGTCCCTGCACCGTAAACCTCGATATCGGGCGGCCCGTTCCAGTTGCCGGATTGTGAATTTCCCAAAATCCCCGCCGCTGAATTGATCGCCGGCAGATCTGTCGTAACCATTATCGAACGTACCCCGGACCCGGGAATGTCGAATAGGATCGCATCAAAACCCGGACGTGCGTTTGCTTCCTGGATGGCAGCTCTCAACGTACACTGAAGCCCCGATGTATTCGTATCAACATCACATACGCCGTCAGTCGTGTTGGGGTCACTCTCATCTGTATTTACTGTCACCACGATCGGCTGATTGCACGATGTCTGCGGTGCACGATCGATCGCTTCCTGCAGAGTACCATCAGTACAAACGCCGGCCGCGCAAGAAAACTCGGACGTGTTACCGTACTGATCGGTAGCCGTAGCTGTTATTGTTGTCTGACCGGGAATCCCCGGATTCGGCGAAGTAAATGTAAAACCTGCAAAACCGTTACCGTCCGTTTGCACTGTCATGGAACCAAGGTGGTTAGAACCTTCACCATAATTCGTCGAATCGGCGGCCGGACTCTGGTAGAAGTCGATGATGTAGGGGTTCGCGGGCCTGCTTCGAATGGTACCCGGAACGGTAATGGTGCCGTCGCCGTTAAATACTGGCGTTAGGAGATCGGGGAAGTTTTGAAATCCGTTCGCCCCAGTATCACTGTCATAGCAGTCGTTTGGCGTCACACCCGCCGGATTTGGCAACGCGAGAGTGGCGATCACGAGGTCGATACCGAGGCCGCCATTGATCGCAATGCCATTGCCGCGAATTGTCACGTTCTTCGCCGGCGTGATCCCGGCTTGTGGATGCTCAAACTGGGAAACCACGACCCCGGCGCGACCGTTGCTGATGATAAAATTGCCCTCGCCGGGGCCGGTGCCCCCGATCCGCGTAATCCCGTCCCCTGACACCGATAGTCCGTTACCTTCGTTGCCAAGCGGACTGCCTTGAGCATTCAGGCCGATCCAATTATTGAAAACCGCCGCTGATCCATAGGTTGCGATCGACATTCCGTCGCCACCGCTCCCATCACCATTGCTCATGTTTGCGGCGACAACATTCCTTTCAAGCTGCTCAGTTCCGCCCACAGCGACTGATGTAGATGGCCCGGTATAGGCGAGTATTCCCCATGCGCCCGAATCCGGACTGCCGTTTCCTATCCCACTTATCCCGTCTGCCGAGGTACCTACAAGATTGCCTTGTATTTCAAAGACCCCTCCGGGTTCGAGAGCCCTGAGCGAGACCCCAGGACCACTGTTACCCGAGATCAGATTTCCCCCGTTAATCGTGCCCCCCATTCCATCACTTAGCGGCCCGCCGATTATCGTGCTGCCACTGTAAGTAATGATGCCGTTGGCGTTCGGAAGCTCCGACGTACCCGATCTATTTGTCCCGATTGAGTTGTTTGTGATCGTCACCATTCCCATCCCGGAACGATAAATGCCGCCCCCGCCGAGCGTCGTTGGACTGTGGTTTCCCGAGACAAGATTACAAAACCCCGTACATGCACCTCCCTGTGTCGTGTTTCCCGGAGCTCCAATGAATACAAAGTCCAAAACGTTTGGACTTGCCCAAACCGTGTCCGTAATGAGCACAAAGCCGGCTGGGCTGTTACGTCGATTGTTTGGTATTGGGATCGTGCCGCTCAGGTCCGTGCCGATATTGTTACCTCCGATGAAGCAATAACCACTAAACTGTGAGAACAATGAACCGGCGTAGCCGCACCAAAGGCCATCATAACCGTTCCCTGAGATAGTATTTCGGCCGCCCTCAACGTTAGATCCGATAATTGTGTTTGTGTAAGACGGCGATCCGATGCCTGTGTAGCAATTGCCGAGAGGATTGGATCCATCCGAGGTCGTTCCGATACGGTTCCCACTGACGAGGTTATCGTGTGTGACCATTTCTCCCGTTGCAAGGTCAATGAGGGTTACTATTGAGACCCCTCCGCCAGTGCACTGTCCAAAACTGTTCAGGTCGGATCCATTGCCGGAAACAATATTGCCGGCGCCCGGATGGCTGCCGCCAAGTTGATTGTTAATCCCCGTGAAGAACATTCCGTACGAATTGCCGAGCCTCTGATTTCCCTGGAAGTTGGTTCCTATGTAGTTCCCTTGGATCAAATTATTGTTGCCGGCTGTGATCGCCAGACCGACTCCGGTCTTGTTCTCCGATTGATTTCCATTACCGGAGAGGATATTGCGAGCGGCAGCAACCGTACCACCAATAATGTTTGCATCTGCGTCGAATATATGGACGCCGTTTGCGTCATTACTTTTCTTTACCGAGCCCGTCGGATCGACACCAATCAAGTTGCCCTCGACGATCACATTGGTCACGTTTTGATGGGTTGCAGTGCTCAGGATGGTGATTCCGCTGCCGCCGATCTGCGATCCATCCTCCTCCAGACTTGAGATATGACCGATGGCGAGGCCGCGAACCAGACTATTCGACCCCTTGATCTTGAGGCCTTCATGTGCTCCCGTCATCAGATCGCCTTCGATCTCGATCAACGGTAGGCCTGCAAACCCCGGCTGTGTCGTTCCGTCGATCGTGGTTTGTTTATTGATGTCAGAAAAATTCGACGTCGGATGGATCGTCTGCACTCCCGCACCGGGTATATTGAAGACGATCAACGGGGTCCCGCCCAAGCTGGAATTCGCGAGGAAAATTGCCCGACGCAAGGCACATGGAATTGCGGTATTTATGCAGTCTCCGCCGCTATCGTTGTCAGTCGTTGTAACGGTAAGCGTGATGGTCGGCAGCGACATCATCACGGTTGGGGACTGCCCGCCCAAAATGACGAGATCGCTCAGGGCATCCCCGTTCAGCCTCATTGGCACAATGTCCGCCGTGAACTCCGGAGCATTCAAAGCGACTATCCTTGCAGTTCGATCGGCCGTTCCATTTGCCGAACGCATCTTGCCAAGGATAAACAATTGGTTTGACGTCCTGTCGAGCACCGCGAGATCATCGCGGCCGGAGTCCGAGAACCTTCCCTTGACGATAAGACTGGAGCCAAAACCTCGTTTCGCGGCGGCAAGACGTTCGTCCGACACCCAAGTCTCAGCCCTAAACCTTGAAAGCAAGATCGGCTTGGGGGCCAACATTGCTTCAAATGCGGCCTTTCGGCGAGCAGCCATTTCGCGAGTTCGCTCTATTGAGTCGGAGGCAATGCGAGATCTTTCATCCGAGGGCAGTTCATTTAGCTTTCTGCGAAGAGAATCGACCTTATCCGTCATGACCTTATTCTGGTCGGCTAGAAGATCCTCAGGTCTCGCGAGAATCTGGCCCACCGCAACCGCGTCGGCCTCGTTTCGTGGCATTTCCTGTTTGATCACGCCGTAATTGCTTGGGACCGATTCGGAAGGTCTCATTTCCATGCGATTTGTCCGGCCGAGATCACGGGGATCAAATCTGTTTGCGGAATCTGTGACTTCTCTGAGTTTCGATTCAAGCAAAACGATCCGTCCGTCACTTGAAAGCAGTGCGATGCTGTCGCCCCTTCTGTCGCCAAAACGCCCGATTGAGATATCCGAGATCTGGAACTCCATTTCTCTTGACTGGACAAATGCGGCAGGTCGCTTAATGTCCAGTTCTTCCTGCATTTCAAGGGGATAGGCTCGACCTCGGCCATGAATTAAGGTTAACGTGCTCCCTGAGGCCGCCGCCACATCGCCATACGCATCGTTGTCCAGATAGCCGATCGCTAAGGCCTTCACGGGCGAACCCAATCGAAAAACTTCCGGTTTTCGTGAAAATGCACCTTCGGGATGTTCAAATATGACGAGGCTTGCTCCACCATCGTTCGTGATCGCAACCGCAAGATCAGGGTGCTCATCTTTGCGGCCGACCTCGCCCACGGAGAGCGCCGTGATGTATCCTCCGACATTGATCAGCCGTGGTTGAGCGAAGGTCCCTTTTCCATCGCCCGCAAGCAGGTGCACGGTATCCGTACCCTTTTGCGCCGCAAGTATATCCGCGTTTCCGTCAGCATTGAAGTCGCCGGCTTCAAGATGATCTGGCATAAAACCCAACCCGAATTGAAACGGTGCTGCCGAAAACGGTAACGCCTCCCCAGATTCAACTCTGCGTTGTTTCGCGTCGGGCGAATTGGGATAAATCGTGTCGCGATCGCCCTTTAGCAGCCGGATCGTACCGCCTCCGTCCACAATGACCAGATCGGCAACTCCGTCGGAATCGAAATCCGCCGCTGCACCCGATCGGGAATCTGAAAGACCGCGCGACTCCGCAGCGGTGATGGATGCTCGCGGATCGTCGTAGCTTACGTGAGGGAATCCGGGCTTCCCGGGATCGGCAGAGCGAGGGATAAGGGGCGCAACCCGATCGGGAGCCATCGGAAGGACGGCCTCGGCGGCCCCGGAAGAAACCACGCGTGACAAACGCGGAAACGCCGCTAACGACATCGCCACCACAAAACATAAGCCCGCCAAGAATGCTATTCTTTTCATCGCCAACCTCACAAATTGGTCTCTCTGATGAATAGGGCGAGAAAACCCGCATAAAGCGCTAATAATTTTTTCTGGCGACAATTCGACATTTGATATAATTCGGGAGCAGCATCACAAAATGAGTTCGGGCGACGCAAGCGAAATCACTGTTCTCCTGAATCAGATCACCGACGGCAGCGAAACTGCCCCCGAGAGGCTCCTCGAATTGGTGTATGACGATCTCAGGCGTTTGGCGGGCGCCTATATGAAGAACGAGAGGTCGGATCATACGCTTCAGGCAACCGCTTTGGTTCATGAAGCCTACGTTCGGCTTGTGGACTGGAAGAATGTGTCCTGGCAGAGCCGGGCTCAGTTCTTTTCGGTAGCCGCGCAAGTAATGCGCAAGGTGCTGATCGATCATGCACGTGCCAAAGGCGCACAAAAACGCAGCGGCCACATGCTCATTCTGGACGATGCGGTCAGCCTGCCGGATAACCGGCAGATCGACCTGATGGCCCTTGACGAAGCCCTTCAAACACTTGAGGAACTCGATCCAAGACAAGCCAGGATCGTAGTGATGCGTTTTTTTGGCGGTCTCTCTATCGAGGAGACCGCGTACGTTCTGGGAGTCAGTGAAGCCACGGTAAGGCGTGAATGGACGTTTGCAAAGGCTTGGTTCCAGCGTGAGTTATCAAAATAAGCGTGCCCGATCGTGAGAATGAAAAAATCTGACTGGGAACTGATCAAAAGCATTTTTGCCGACGTGGTCGAACGCCCGGAAGATGAGCGCGATAATTTCCTTCGGGACCGATGCAACGGTAATAACGAACTCTACGAAGAAGTCAGGTCACTTCTGCAAGCCGCCGGCCAATCGGAGAATCTCATCGAAAGCAACGCAATCGACCTCAGCGCCAAATTGACTTCATCGTCGCCTGATTATGCCGAGCACCGATTCGGCAACTACCGCATCATCAAAGAGATCGGGGCTGGCGGAATGGGGACTGTATTCCTTGCTGAGCGAAGCGACGGCGAATTTTCGATGAGGGTGGCTCTGAAAATTGTCCGTCAGTCCGTGGCCGACTCCAACATCATTTCTCGATTTCGCCAGGAACGGCAGATACTCGCGGATCTACAACACCCAAACATCGCGTCGCTCCACGACGGCGGCCTTAGCGACAAGGGCGAGCCCTTTATCGCGATGGAATATGTCGAGGGCGACTACCTGACCGACTATTGCCGCAATCACGAGCTTGCGATCAGCGAGCGTCTTCGGCTTTTTCTCAGGGTTTGCTCGGCCGTCGCCTATGCGCACCGAAACCTCGTTGTCCATAGAGACATAAAGCCCTCGAATATAATTGTTAACTCTGCGGGCGAGCCGATCCTGCTCGATTTTGGCCTCGCGAAAATGTTCGAAGCCGACGCTTCGCAGACCCAGACCGAGCTTCGGGCGTTTACGCCGGCATACGCCTCACCGGAACAGATCATGGGCAGCCCGGTATCGACCGCGTCGGATCAGTACTCGCTCGGTGTCCTGCTGTACGAGCTTTTGACCGACCTCAAGCCATTCGATATGGACGGCAAAACGGTTGAGCAGATATTGGTTTCTCTCGAGTCGCGTCAAACGAGGCCCCCGTCAACCGCGGCCCGTTCGAGTACCGGATCAGGACGGCGTTCCGAAAGCAAACTGTCCCGGGACCTCGACAATATCACGCTAAAAGCCCTTCGAAAGGAGCCTGAACGTCGCTACGGCTCGGTCGAGGCATTCGCAGAGGATATCGAGCGATATTTGGAAGGCCGCCCGGTCAATGCTCGCCCCAGCACATTTGGGTATCTTGCCTCGCGGTTCATTCGACGTAATCGCGCGGCCGTGGCCGCCGCTGCACTGGTAATTATCGCTGTTTTTGCCGGGCTTGCGGCTGCGGTCTGGCAAGCGGCGATCGCCCGTTCCGAACGCGACCGTGCCGAACGCCGCTTTCAGGAGGTCCGACAGCTTTCTAACTCGCTTATTTTTGAGATCGCACCGAAGATCGAACGGCTTCAGGGCTCGATCGAGGCCCGCGAGCTCCTTGTGCTTCGCGCGTTGGCATACCTCGACAACCTTGCAGGAGAGAGCCGTGACGATCGTACGCTTCAGGCCGAGCTCGCATTGGCGTATCAAAAGGTTGGCGACGTTCAGGGAAATCCAAGCAAGCCGAATCTCAGCGATTTCGCCGGCGCGATCCAAAGTTACGAGAAATCAAAGGCCATACTGCGAGATCTGCCGGAAAGTGACGCAAACCAAAAGGCACTGGCATCGGTCTATCACGAGCTGGCGAAGATCCGTTTCGCCCAGGGCGAGATCAAACGGTCGATCGAGGAATCGGAGTCGGCGATAAACGCCTATCGCTCGCTTGTTGAAACGACCTCTAATAACGACCCTGAGATCAAAAGGCTTTTTCTCGCGTCGTTAATAGATCAGGCACACACTTACGCGATAAATAACCAGTACGACGCGGCGATCCCATTGTACAGGAACGCGGTCGATGCCTTGGCCGCTCTCGACAAGGGCGACGCCGAGGCTCAACGCCTCACGGCGATCGGTACGGCATATCTCAGCAACGGACTTTCGTGGGATGGAGACCAGGCCGAGGCCGAAGCTCAAAACGAAAAGGCGGTTGCGCTTGCCGATTCGCTACGCGCGAGCCACGCGGACGACCCCAGTATTCAGCGGACCGTGTATGACGTTTATATCCTTGCGAGCAGCACCTTTGAGACGATAAAAAATGACGTTTCGCTTGCCTATGCTGAAAAAGCACTGGCGGTCGCACGCGATTCGGTCCGTGCCGATAGTGCCGACAACCAGGCAAAACAGAATCTTGCCAAGGCGCTTTCCCGCCACGGCATCATACTTACATTGGTCGGCCGGACGCGGCAAGGATTTGAGCAGCTTCACGCCGCGGAAGAGGTGATCAGGGAGCTTATCGATCGCGAGCCGCGAAATATGGTCTATCAAGACGATCTCGGCACGCTTTACACACGGCTCGGAGACGCCGAAAAGAGTCGGAAAGACCTCGCCGCCGCTCTGGCCGCGTACAAGCGGTCGGCTGAGATCTTTGGCGGTATGGCGGCACGCGACGAGAAAAATCTTGTGGCCCTTCGCGACTGGGCTCAGGCGATAAAAAGCGTCGGCATGACGCAGATCAAGCTCGATCAGCGAGATGACGCCCGGCAGAGCCTGCGGCAGGCGATAGACATAGTCAACCGGCTGAAACAACAGAATGCGCTCGGCAAATGGGACGAAAAATTCTTCGATGAGATGCAGCCACTTCTCGATAAACTCGGGTAACGCCGCGATACTTGTTTGATTTTGTCTGGCCGGCATCCTACCATTAGCACTTAATACTATATGGAGATCGAGATAATCGTTGCGGTCGCCCTGCTTCTGAACCTGGGATTTCTGGCGACGGTAGATGCAGCTTTTTCGCATATTTCCGATGTCGGACTTCGGCGCATTTCGTCCGACGAAGAGTCCGCCGAAAAGAAAAACTCGGTCAAGTTCCTTCGCTAGATCCTCGAGAACCGCCCGAGATTCAGGTTTGCCCTTTCATCTGCTATCCAGGTTCTCCTGATCGGCTTTACCGTGCTTCTGACGGTGATCATCAGCAACTTCACCGATAGAAAAGGCTGGCTGTTCCTGTCCGCACTCGCGATCGGGCTGACCGCGACGGTCGCGTTTCGCCAGATACTTCCCCGCCTGATCGTCAGAAAGAACACCGAAAAGAAACTTCTCTTTCTTTTGCCGGCGATCAAGCCGATCTATGCGGTCGCGTCATTCTTTCTCGAACCTATCGCCAGCCGTTCGCGAAGCCGACAAAAATTGGAGACTACATCTACGCCCGACGCCTCTGACGAACGCGACGAGGACAACAACGAAGACTTTCAGGCGCTGATGGAGGTCGGCGAGGCCGAAGGCATCATCGAAGAAAGCGAACGCGAAATGATCGAAACGATCGTCGAGTTCGGCGAAACGCTCGCGGCCGAGATCATGACGCCTCGGACCGAGATCGTCGGCGTCCCGCACGGCACGCTTATCAAGGACGCCCGCGATGTGATGATCGAGGAGAAATATTCCCGGCTGCCGATCTACCGCGACAGCGTCGACAATATCGAAGGCCTCGTCTACGTCCGCGATCTGCTGGCCGCG
>CAYSMU010000100.1:0-8834 GCA_964432145.1 uncultured Chloracidobacterium sp. | reverse complement strand
TTTGAGCCGCCATGATCTGGTCCTTGTTCGCTCGGAACGGCGCCGGCCGCTTCAAAGTGTCTCCGGTCGAGGCGGAGGTTGTCGATTTGGTTGATGCCGTCTTGGTCGCTTTTGACTTGTCCGAGTCATCGCTGGCCGGGGCAATTGAACTCGCCGAAACCGGTATCGCCTTCTGGCTCTCGGTCAGTTCGACGCCGAATTTCTCGAGCGTTGCCCGGTTGAGCGTACCGGTCTGGGTCAGCCCATTATCCTTCTGAAAGCTCTTGATCGCGGCCCGCGTGTCGTCGTTAAGGGTGCCGGTCGCGTCACCCTTGTACAGACTTTTGTCCTTGAGCATTGTCTGGACTTGTTTTATCTGGTCCTTCGTCGCACGAAAGACAGGCGTCTTTGTAGACTTGGCAGTTGTGGAAGCGGTTGACGTGCCCGTGCCCTGAGCAAAAATGCCCGACGACATTAGGAGCAAGACAGAAACACCTAGCGAAAATTTCTTGAACATAGATTTTCTCCAATGGAAGTTCGTTTCTAACTAATAATGACCCGAAAAGACACTTGCCCCCACGGGAGTGCCTGTTCAAATCTACCTAAGTAACCGTAATGACGGAATATTAACCTATTTTTGAGTTGTGTCAAGAGGTATAATCGCCAAATCTTGTAGAAATGAAAGCTGCAGTTTACGAACAATTTCAAGGCCCGATAACCATTTGCGAAGTCGCCGATCCAACGCCGTCGACAGCCGGTGTCGTTCTAGCCGTTAAGGCATGCGGTATCTGCCGCAGCGACTGGCACGGATGGATGGGCAACGATCCGGATATCAAATTGCCGCATGTGCCCGGGCACGAGATCGCGGGCGAGGTCGCGGCTGTCGGCCGCGAGATCAGGAATTTCAAGGTCGGCGACCGCGTTACGCTCCCATTTGTTTGCGGCTGCGGCTCGTGCGAGCCATGCTCGAACGGTGATCAGCAAGTCTGCGACCGTCAATTCCAGCCCGGTTTTACCGCGTGGGGCGGTTTTGCCGAATATGTCGCAATAGAATACGCAGATCTGAACCTGGTCAAATTGCCGGACGAACTTAGCTACATTACGGCCGCAAGTTTGGGCTGCCGTTTCGCTACCTCGTTTCGTGCGGTCGTCGATCAGGGCTGCGTCGCTCCCGATCAGTGGGTAGCGATCTATGGCTGCGGCGGCGTTGGGCTATCGGCAATAATGATCGCGGCCGCATTCGGGGCTCGCGCGATCGCGATAGATATCTCGAACGACAAGCTCGAGTTCGCCCGCTCGATCGGTGCCGAAACCGTGATCAACTCGACCTACGGCGATCCGGTCGAAGCCATTCTCGATATCACCGAAGGCGGTGCCCATATCTCGATCGACGCCCTCGGCCATCCGGACATCCTTTTCAGGTCAATCGCTTCCTTGCGCAAACGCGGTAAGCACATCCAGGTTGGTATCATGGAATCAGGCAAACACTCTCCGCCGATCCCGATCGACAAGGTCATCGGCCGCGAACTCGAGATCATCGGCAGCCACGGAATGCAGGCCCATCGATATCCGGAAATGCTCGAGATGATCCGGCAAGGAAGGCTGGAGCCGCAGCGGCTTATTGGAAAAAAGATCTCGCTCGACGAATCTCCGAGGATATTGATGTCGATGAACAAATTCACGGGATCGGGTGTAACGGTTCTCGATCGGTTCTGAGACGGATCATCAAGGCCAAAAAATCCGAAATAAAACTTGCTGAATGAACATTCATTCAGTTATACTTCTCGTCATTAAAACAGACTTAGATTTCACGTTCTACATAAGATTATGAATATAGGAAAAGCCGCCGTACTCGGAGCGGGAACAATGGGAGCGGGCATCGCCGCACATCTTTCAAACGCCGGTATACCGACGCTGCTGCTCGATATTGCACCGCAGGACGAGTCGGCGACAGACAAGAACCAGATCGTCAAGTCGCTCTTTGAAGCGGCTAAAAAGCTGAAGCCGGCACCTTTTATGCTGGCTGACAACGCGAAGTTGATCACCATCGGCAACTTTGCGGACGACCTGGCGAAGATCAAGGATTGCGATTTCGTGATCGAGGCCGTTGTCGAAAATCTCGACATCAAGCACAAGCTGTTTGCCGAGGTCGAGAAGTACCGCAAACCCGGTGCCGTCATTGCGTCGAACACGAGCGGCATCCCGATAGACTCGATCGCCGAGCCGTTCTCGGACGATTTCAAACAGCATTTCGTCGGCATACACTTTTTTAATCCGCCGCGGTATATGAAGCTCGTCGAGGTCATTCCGGGATCGAAAACAAGCGGTGAGATCGCGTGTGCCGTGTCCGGTTTCCTTGATCAGCGGCTCGGCAAGGGCGTCGTGCCGGCAAAGGACCGGCCGAATTTTATCGCCAATCGCATCGGCGTTTTCGGCATGATGGCGACGATCCACGAGATGATCGCAGGTGGCTGGACGCCGACCGAGGTCGACCAAATGACCGGCAAGGCGATCGGCCACGCGTCGTCGGCAACATTTCGCACTAGCGACCTGGTCGGATTGGACGTAACGGCCCACGTTACAAATAATCTCTATCCGGCCGTTCCGGATGATGAAGACCGTGATGTTTTCGTGTTGCCTGAGCTGATCCAGACCTTGCTCGACAAGAAACTGCTTGGCGATAAGACCGGCGGCGGTTTCTTCAAGAAATCAAAGGACGCCGAGGGCAAACGCGTCATTCTCGAACTCGATCTCTCCACTTTCGAGTACAAACCGCAGTCGAAGAGCAAGTTCCCTTCGCTCGACGCCGCGAAAGCCATCGAGGACACCGCAAAACGTGTGAAACAGCTTGTATGGGGCGACGATCGCGTCGGTGAATTCCTCTGGAAAACGACCTCGCGTGTCTCGCGTTACGCTGCCAATCGCATTCCCGAGATCGCCGACACGATCGTCGAGATCGACAACGCGATCAAATGGGGCTTCGGCTGGACGATCGGCGTTTTCGAGGCTTGGGACGCGATCGGCGTCGCCGAGTCGGTCGAGCGGATGCGGAAAGAGGGCCAACCGATCCCTGCGAATGTTGAGAAAATGTTGGCGAGCGGTGCGACCAGCTTTTATAAGAATGAGGGCGGCAACCATTCGTTCTACGACCTCGTTGCCGGTGAATACAAACCGATGCCTGCTCGTCCCGGCGTGATGATCCTTAAGGACATCAAGGAACGAACCCTCGTGATCAAGTCGAATCCGGGCGCGTCGCTTATCGACATCGGTGACGGAGTCGCATGTCTCGAATTCCATTCGAAGATGAACTCGATCGGCGGCGACACCGTCCAGATGATGAACTTCGCCCTCGACGAGGTAGAAAAGAATTTCAAAGGACTCGTTGTCGGCAATCAGGGCGGAAATTTCTCCGCGGGTGCCAACATCATGATGCTCCTGCTCGCTGCTCAGGAAGAGGAATGGGACGACATCAATATGATGGTCAAGGCCCTGCAGAATGCTGTGATGCGGCTGCGATATTCGGCAAAGCCGGTCGTCACGGCTCCGTACGGCCTGACGCTCGGCGGCGGTTGCGAGATCGCGATGCACGGCAACAAGGTGCGTGCGGCGGGCGAGACGTATATCGGGCTGGTCGAGGTCGGCGTTGGCGTCATCCCGGCCGGCTGTGGGACCAAGGAAATGACGATGCGTGCGATGGACGCGTGGGCAAAGGCTCCGGACGCAGATCCGATCGCCTATCTAAAGAAGACCTTTGAGACCATCGGCATGGGCAAGGTCGCAACAAGCGCGCAGGAAGGCCGTGCATTTGGTTTCCTTCGGGACAGCGACGCGATATCGATGAACGGCGACCGTCTGATCCAGGACGCGAAGCAGGAAGTGCTAAACCTTGACGCTGCCGGTTACGTCGCACCCGTGGAACGGACCGATATCACCGTTTTTGGCGAAGCTGCCGAATCGGCAATGAAACTTGCACTGCATATGATGAAGCAGGGCGGATTTATTTCCGAGCATGATCAAAAGATCGGCCATAAGCTGGCACATATAATGGCCGGCGGTACGATCAACCACCGGACACAGGTCAGCGAGCGCTATTTGCTCGATCTCGAACGTGAGGCTTTCGTTTCGCTGTGCGGCGAGCGAAAAACTCAGGAGAGGATCGCGGCGATGCTTAAGACGGGCAAGCCTCTGCGAAATTGAGAATTGAAGAGAATGAACTCAAAATGGCGAACGATATCCTCAAAATATGCTCCAAATTGAGGCAGGTTTCAGTCGATTCCGCGGCCGAGTTTGGCGGCATGACGGCGGCGCAGCTCAACTGGAAACCGGCGGAGAAAAGCTGGAGTATCGCTCAGTGCTTCGATCATCTGATAGTGACGCACAGCCTTTATTTTCCGCTATTCGAACGGATTGCGGCTGGTCAGGCAAAGGCCTCGTTTTGGGAAAAGGCATCGCCGCTAAGCGGATTTTTTGGACGGTTTCTGATCAAGTCGCTTCGTCCGGAAAATCTGAAAAAGATGAAAACTACCGCAAAAGCGGCTCCGTCTGCGAGCGAGATCGGCGGCGATATTATCGAGCGTTTTTGCAGACACCAGGATGAGATAATCGGGCATTTAGAGGCACTGCCGACCGACATCGATCCGTCAAAGACGATCATCACGTCGCCGTTGCTCGGTTTCGTTACATACAGCCTCGATGACACCTTCACGATCTTACTGGTACATTGCCAAAGGCACTTGGCACAGGCAAAACGAGTTCGGGAGGCGAACGGATTTCCCGCATAGTTGTTTGATAATTTATGCCTGAGAGTTTTGAGAGCCGACGCTTTCGCTGGGGATTTAACCTGTTTCCGGCATATCGCGGCACGGGCGGCCGGGTCGCCCATGTTTCGTCAGATTGGCGAGAGGTACGGGTCAAGATCCCGTTGTCATGGCGGACCCGCAACTACGTCGGTACTATTTACGGCGGCAGCATCTACGGGGCTGTCGACCCGATCTATATGCTGATGCTGATGAAGATCCTTGGTCGCGAGTACACTGTGTGGGATAAGGCGGCGAAGATCAGGTTCAAGCGGCCGGGCCGCGAAACGCTTTTTGTCGATTTCAGGCTTGACGAAGATGAGATCAGCGAGATCAAACGCCTGGCAGAAGAACACAAGTCGATCGACCGTATCTATCATCTTGAATTAAAGGACAAGAACGGAGTGGTACATGCGTTCATTGAAAAGACCATCTATATTTCAAAACGCAAGGAGACTTAAATCATGAAACTTTCAATCGCTTTGTTCACATTTGCCATGTTGACGATCCACTGTGGCCCGGGTATACCGGTGGAATATTCGAGTGCGTGCAACCCTGAGAATAACAAGAAATATATCGAGGTCAGCGGGATTCTCGACACCAAGGGCGGTGTCTTTTGCTCGAATACAAGTGGGCCCCTCGAATGCGGCTTCAAGCTGCTGCAGAATGCTGGCGATGAAAAGGGAATCAGCTCCGACATCACGGTCGGCTCGTGGTCAAACAATGTAGAAAAGCCGGAAAGCGGCTTTAAGCGCGAGGACGTTAAGATCCGCGACAACAACGGTGAGTTTGTGAAACTGGGCGAAAGGGTAAAACTTACCGGCGAGATCACTGCCGTCGAAGACAAAACGGCATCGGACGGCAAGGTCTGCTATCTGAAAGTTTCGAAGATCGAAAGATGATAAATCGCTGTAGCTGGGCAACGAACGAATTGAATATTCCGTATCACGACACGGAATGGGGCGTGCCCGTCCATGACGACCGATCGTTGTTTGAATTCCTCATCCTCGAAGGGGCTCAGGCCGGATTGAGTTGGGATACGGTGCTCAGGAAACGCGAAGCATATCGCGACGCGTTTGCGGGATTTGATCCGGCAAAGGTGGCGAAGTTTTCGGATGCGAAGCTCGAGAAATTGATGCTGAACGAAGGCATTATTCGCAACCGGCTCAAAATAGCGTCTGCACGGTCTAACGCAAGAGCGTTCTTGGGTGTGCAGAAGGAATTTGGCTCATTCGACGCCTATGTTTGGGGTTTTGTCGGCGGCAAACCGATCGTCAACAGGCCAAAGGGGCTCAGTGACGTACCGGCAAAGACCGAGATCTCGGACGCGATCTCGAAAGATCTAAAGAAACGCGGTTTCAATTTTGTTGGTTCGACCATTATTTACGCGTTTATGCAAGCGACAGGAATGGTGAACGATCATTTGACCACATGCTTTAGATATCGAGAGATTGCGAAAAAATGATTGCCATTTATGTGCAATGATGTATTATAGGTGAAACATCCTGAATCCGGCGAAAGCCAGTAAATACGGTGTGGGAAAATAACGGGACACCGGGACAGGACATAATTGGGACGGTATATGGCGGTCGAATTTCCCGTCACTCAGGCGATCAGATATCTGAGAGAGAGACAGGTCACCTTTGTGCCGCATTTATACGAATATGTGGAAAAGGGAGGTACGGAGGAGTCGGCGAGGCAATTAGGCGTGGATGAGCACGCGGTCGTTAAGACGCTAATATTTGAAACAAGCGAGAAAAAGCCAATTGTGGTGCTGATGCACGGCGACTGGCAGGTTTCGGCCAAGAACCTGGCACGTCATATCGGCGTCAAGAGCGTGGAACCGGCCACTCCCGAACGTGCATCCAAATACACAGGCTACCTCGTCGGCGGCACATCGCCATTTGGCACCAGGACATCGATGCCGGTCTACGTCGAGAAGTCGATATTCGATATGGACAAGATCTATATCAACGGCGGGAAGCGAGGCTTTTTGGTCGAGATCGATCCGGGCATTGTGCGGACGATATTGTCGGTCAATGAAGTTGAAGTCGGGATCAGAAATTAGAAGGAACCAATGAAATACACTAATAGGCACTAAAGAGTTTTTTGTGTTGTTTCGTGGTTAAAAACTTATGAAAGAAGCAGTAATAGTATCGGCCGTGCGTACGGCTGTTGGAAAGGCTCCGAAAGGATCGTTGAGAAATACCCGCCCCGATGACCTCGCGGCCGTCGCGATCAAAGACGCGGTCAGCCGTGCGGGAGTCGACCCGACGCTGATCGAAGACGTCATCATGGGATGTGCGTTTCCTGAGGCAGAGCAGGGAATGAATGTCGCTCGGACGGCGATGATCGCGGCCGGGCTGCCGGTCGAGACCTCGGCGATGACGGTCAATCGTTATTGTTCCTCGGGCTTGCAGACCATTGCGTTGGCGGCCGATCGCATTGCCACCGGCGGTGCCGACGTTATCGTCGCCGGCGGGCTCGAGACGATGTCGATGATACCGATGGGCGGCAATGTCATCCGGCCGAATCCGCGTATTGTCGATACATATCCTGATTACTACCTGAACATGGGCCTCACCGCCGAGAATCTTGCTCGTAAATACGAGATCACACGCGAACAGGCGGACGAGTTTTCGTATCAGTCGCATCAGAAGGCACTCGCGGCTATCGCCGAAGGCAAATTCAAAGATGAGATCGTGCCGATGAACGTCTTTGTCGATGAGTTTGACGAGAAAGGGCGTGTTCGCCGCAAAGAGGTCGTCTTTGCCCAGGACGAGGGCCCGCGTGCGGACACTTCGCTCGAAGGCTTGGCGAAACTGCGAGCCGTGTTTCACGTCAACGGAACCGTTACAGCCGGAAACTCTTCCCAAATGTCAGACGGAGCCGCGGCAACGGTCGTAATGTCGGCCGATAAGGCCGCCGAACTCGGCATCAAGCCGCTCGCGAGATTTGTTGCTTTTGCGACTGCCGGTTGTTTGCCTGAGGAAATGGGCATCGGCCCGGTTTACGCAATACCGAAGGCTCTCAAGATGGCCGGACTAACGCTCGATCAGATCGACGTGATCGAACTAAATGAAGCATTTGCCGCACAGGGTCTGTCAGTAATGAAGGTCCTCGAAATGGACCCGTCGAAGGTAAACGTCAACGGCGGTGCGGTCGCACTCGGACATCCGCTCGGATGCACCGGCGCAAAGCTTACCGCTACCGTATTGCAGGAATTGAAACGGCGCAATGCTCGCTACGGCATGGTTACGATGTGCGTCGGCGGCGGCATGGGCGCGGCTGGGATCTTCGAAAGAATTTGACCACATAGGTAAATAGAGCACATAGACAACATGAAAAGGAGCAACACGGAAAACACTTTGACATCATAGGTTTCATACTGACCTATGTGTTCTATGTTTCTATGTGGTTGAAAAGAATAATGGAAGCACAAATGGAAAAAGAATACGTAAAAGGCGGCGAGTTCTTGATCGCCGATTCGACAACTGCCGAGCTGTTCACTCCGGAGGATTTCACGGACGAGCATCGCATGATCGGCGAGACTTGCCGCGAGTATATCGACAACGAGGTCGTGCCCAATCTGCCGGCTCTCGAGGGCCACGCTTGGGAAGTCGCTCGCGATCTGCTCAAAAAAGCCGGAGAACTCGGCCTTATGGGGGCGACCATTCCTGAGGAATACGGCGGAATGGCGCTCGACCAGACATCGGGCGTGATCATCGCCGAGATGGTCGGCCGCGGCAGCGGTTTCGGCTCGACCTACGGTGCGCAGACTTCCATCGGCCTGCTTCCGATCCTCTATTGGGGAAGCGAGGAGATGAAGAAAGAATGGATCCCGAAGATCATCTCGGGCGAAGCCGTGTCGGCATACTGCCTGACCGAGTCGAGCTCCGGCTCCGATGCTCTCGGTGCAAAATGCGTCGCCAAGCTCAGCGACGATGGCCAGACCTGGACGCTCAACGGCGAGAAGATGTGGATCACGAACGGCGGCTTCGCCGACGTGTATCTCGTCTTCGCAAAGGTCGACGGCGAAAAGGACAAATTCTCTTGCTT
>CAYSMU010000099.1:0-8868 GCA_964432145.1 uncultured Chloracidobacterium sp. | reverse complement strand
GTATTTAAGAGCCGCGTACCAGACTGTGTAACCTACGCCGGATGCGGCCGCACCTGAAAGCACGGCGAGAAGAATACCGCTTCGAGAAAGATGCAGGTTCGGAAGAAATAGCAACAACGTCACCGCCGCTAATGGCAGAGTGCGGACGAAGTTACCGGTCGTGTCCGCAAGCGGATCAGAGCTTCCCTTTCCGCGGAGCGAGTAAAGCCCCCATGCCGCACCGGCGACCGCCATCAGCAGCGAACTCGCAAGCGGAGGCGACGCCAGTCCCGGAAATACAAGATAAACCAGCCCACCAACCGCTAAAGCGAGGCCGATCCATTCGAGCATCGGCGGCCGTTCGCCGCGAACCAGCGAGACCGCGATCATCGTCAACTGAACGGAGCCAAAGAGTATCAGCGCCCCCGTTCCCGCCGTGAGGCCGAGATACGCGAACGAAAAGCATACCGCATAGGCAAAGAGATATATTGCCGACGGCCATTGTCCGCTTTTCGCCGCCGTTTTCGTCTTTCTGAATGAGGCCGCTATCAGAGCCAACATAATGGCCCCTGATGCGAGCCGCACGGCAGTGAAGCTCGCGGCATCAGCCTCTTCCGTTCCGAGTGCCATGCGGCATAGGATCGAATTGAAAGCGAACGCGACCAGGGCAAATGTTGTGAGGAAGAAGGACTTCATCTGTGCCGCAACATGATAACATCTGTGGAATTCAGAAAGCTCTCATAGTTCCTTCAAGGCTCTGCGGTTCGCTCTGAAATACCGTTGCCGCTCGCAGGCATACATTTTCATTCATGAGTAAAGGAGCAATTATGTTAGACAGCACATTCAATCAGGCAAAGGCAGAGGCTTTTTCCCAGAGCCTCGTCGATACTTTTAACAAGAGCGCCATCGCATTGGGATTGAGCATCGGTTCGCGGGTCGGGTTGTTCGAGGCAATGGCCCACCAGAGCGATCTCACGTCGCAGCAGATCGCCGAGCGCGCGGGCCTTAACGAGCGGTACGTTCGCGAATGGCTCGGCGCGATGGTAACGGGACGTATCGTAAATTACTATCCGGAGACACGCTCATATCAGCTTCCCGACGAACATGCCGCATTTCTTACCGATGCCGGGGAATACAACTTCGCATCAGGAATGGAGTTTGTGCCCGTGCTCGCCCAGGTCGAGGACAAGCTTATCGAGTGTTTTCGAAATGGCGGCGGTGTGCCGTACAGCGAATACCCTCGCTTTCACGAGGTCATGGCCGCCGAAAGCGCACAAACCGTTGTCGCGGCGCTAGAGCCGCACATTCTGCCGCTGGTTCCGGGCCTGACCGACAAGCTCAAGGCCGGGATCGACGTGCTCGATGTCGGCTGCGGCAGCGGTCGTGCGATGATCGCGCTTGCCGGGAAATATCCCAACAGCCGCTTTGCGGGTTACGATTTTTCCGAGGAAGGCATTGCCCGGGCACGGGCCGAAGCGGCGGCGAAAGGTCTCACTAATATTCGGTTCGAGGTCCGAGATGCCGCGGCCATCGGCGAGACCGAGGCGTATGACCTAATCACGTCGTTTGACGCGATCCACGATCAGGCCGACCCGGCCGGAATGCTCTCCAGCATCGAGCAGGCCCTACGGCCAGACGGTGTTTACCTGATACAGGACATCACCGGTTCGAGCCATCTGGAAAAGAACTACGACCAACCGGTAGCACCGTGGCTCTACACGATCTCACTCACGCATTGCATGACCGTCTCGCTCGCCGACGGCGGCGAAGGTCTAGGTGCAATGTGGGGAGAAGAGAAGTGTATTGAGATGTTGGGAGCGGCCGGGTTCGCGAACGTCGAGCTGCATCATCTCGATCACGATTTCATCAACAGCTATTACGTGGCGAGTAAATAAGAGCTTACGGCCACGAACGACATGAATAGCACGAATTCGGTTTTCCTCAATGGACCTTCATTCGTGCCATTCGTGTTATTTGTGGCTAGTTCTCGTTCTCTTCTTCCCTTCTTTCGGGCCGCATGTGCGGGAAGAGGATAACGTCGCGGATCGAGTGTTTGTTGGTCAAAAGCATTACAAGGCGGTCGATGCCGATCCCAATGCCGGCCGCCGGCGGCATTCCGTAGCTGAGGGCACGGATGTAATCTTCGTCCAGGATCATTGCCTCTTCGTCGCCGCGATCGCGTGCGGACATTTGATCGACAAAACGCTCGTATTGTTCCTTCGGATCGTTAAGTTCGCTGAACCCGTTCGCGACCTCCATTCCGTTAATGAACAGCTCGAAGCGTTCGGCGATGTTCGTATCTGCGGGATTCGCTTTTGAGAGTGGCGAGATAGATTTAGGAAAGTCGACGATGAATGTCGGCTGTATAAGATTCGGCTCTGCAACCTCGTCAAAAAGCCCAACGATATTCGCATCCGTGATCTCAGAATCGGGTGCGTGTTTCAAGATCGCGTCGCGCATCGAGATCCTATCGAATCTGCCGAAGTCGACCTCATTACCTTCGTAATTCACTGTCAGGCCACCGGTAGCCATTTGGACGCACTGACGCATCAACTCTTCGCAGAAATCCATCATGCCCTCAACATCCATATAGGCACAGTAGAATTCAAGCATCGTGAACTCAGGATTATGCTTGTACGAGATGCCCTCGTTGCGGAAGTTGCGGTTGAGTTCGTAGACCTTTTCAAATCCGCCGACGACGAGCCGCTTCAGGTAAAGTTCCGGTGCGATACGCGCGTAAAGATCAATGTCCAGTGCGTTGTGATGCGTCTTGAAAGGTTTTGCCGCCGCACCGGTAGCTTTCGCCGTAAGCATCGGCGTTTCCACTTCGACATAGCCGTTGTCTTCAAGGAAACGTCGAAGCGACGAGATTATTTTCGCCCTTCGCTCAAAAACTTCTCGCGTCGTCAATTCCTCGGCTTGCATGCCGCCCGCTGACGCAGGCGGTTCTGACTTAACCTGCAGACTCGAGCCGATCAGGTCGTAATATCGCTGCCGCTGGCGGATCTCCGCGTCAGCGATGCCGTGCATTTTGTCGGGCATCGGCAGCATCGCCTTGGCCAGGAATTGAAGCTTTTCGACGTGAACGCTGACCTCGCCGGTGTTCGTAATAAAGAGATATCCTTCCACGCCGATGAAATCACCGTGATCGATCATTCCCCAGGCTGCCCATGCATTTTCCTCGTCGAGGCTGTCTTTGCCGTCATTTTTTACGAGTGCGAACTGGCCCTTTTTGCAGTAGATCTGCAGTTTAGCCAATCCGTCGGTTAAATGAACGAAATTACCACGCGGGGGCGTGGTCAAGCGGCCGGCGATGCGGACGCTGCCGAGAGCCTTGAGGCGTTCGTTCAGCGCGTCTTTGACCTCGGCGGGCGGACGTTCGCCCTCTGCAAGCTTGGACCGAACGTCTGCCATCTCGGCCGCGATCTCGGCCACAGGGCCGTGATCGAGGATCGCGGCTATTGTGTCCTCACCACCCGACAGCTTACTGCGGTCGAATTTGTTCGGGTACACGTTCCCGACCAATTCGCGGAGAGCATTCAAATGCTCTAAACGTGCCGCCGTCTGGTCGTTTTGTTCAATTATCTCGCTAAAATCCGGTATTTCCATCAAAATCCTGCTTTACAGAAAGTCGATTAAAACAAACAACTTAGACAAAAGCAATCAGGGCCTTTCGCGGGCTACTGTCTCACGCAATACAGTTTGCAGATCACATACACACCAAAATATAGATATGCGAGATTACTTGAACCCCGTCATTGATCTCCTCGATTATCAATTGTTCTCTATCGGCCAGACGACGGTTACGCCAACCGGCATTATCTCTTTTCTGATATTATCCTTCCTACTGATCTACCTCTCAGGCAAGGCGAGACACATATTGGTCGTCAAATTGCTCGAGCGCACGCCCCTGAAATACGGAGCCCGGCAAGCCATCGGAACGATAACCCGATATTTCCTTTTGTTCGTCGGATTCATCGTAATACTACAGACCGTTGGCATCGACCTTACTGCATTTAATGTTCTCGCCGGTGCTGTCGGTATCGGCATTGGCCTCGGACTTCAAGGTATTGCGAACAATTTCATCAGCGGACTGATCATTCTGATCGAGCGTCCGATTCAGGTCGGCGACCGGATCGAGCTTGCGGGCGTAACCGGAAAGGTCGTTTCCATTGGTGCTCGTGCGACCCGGATACTTACGAACGACAACATCGCAATTATCGTTCCAAACAGCAAGCTAGTATCAGAAAATGTTGTCAACTGGAGCTATGAGAATGAAACGGTTCGTTTCAAGATACCGATCATGGTGGCGCACGAGACCGATATTCACTTGGTTTCGGATCTTATGCTTACGGCCGCCGGGGAAAATGATGATGTCGCCGAAATACCGGCTCCTTCCGTCCGATTTGTAAAGATCGACGAGGAAGGCCTCTATTTTGAACTTCGGGCGTGGAGCAAAGTACGTCTTCATAATCCGGCCGCCTTGAGGAGCGATCTTACCTTCGCGATCGTCGATAAGCTGCGCAGCCTCAATATTCGAATGTCGCGAAATCAGATGGCTCCGGACGGAAAGAGCCCGTTAGTGGAACAAAACAGAGAAAAGTCGAGGAAGCGCAGACTTGAAATCGGTGCCTAGTTTCCGTTCGAGCCGAACTGTGTGACAATCTCTATACCGCTTGGGAAGGTTTTCCGGGTATGCCGGGGCCCTTCTCTGCGGCTTGGTGCGTTTGTGGTAAAAGTATTCGATAATCTGAAGCATGAAGTAGCGGGCGGGGCGAGGATCGTCAGCCTTAGCGGGCTGACGTCCGTCTCGGCAAAGGCGTACGTGCTGGCAAGGCTGCAGGCCGAGACCGGTAAACAGTTCGCGGTAGTAACCGAGTCGAATAGCGAGATAGATCTATGGACCTCGGACCTCGATTACTTCCTTTCGACCGACCCGAAGTCTACCGCAATCGCCTTGCCCTCATTCGAAGCCGATCCGTACTCAGGTGTCTCTCCACACGCTGAAACACAGGAGCAGCGAGCTCTGGCACTCTGGCAGATAGCGACGCAGGCGAGCGGGATAGTCGTACTCTCGGCCCGGTCGATGATCCAAAGGACTATCTTGCCGAAAGAGATATCGGCCCTCGGCGCCGAACTCGTTCGTGACGGCGAATTCCCCCCGGAGCAGCTCGTTGACCGCCTCGTGGCGAGCGGTTATGTGCGTGAAGATCCGGTATTCGGGCCGGGACAATTCTCGCTTCGCGGCGGTATCGTTGACGTCTGGTCGCCAAATGCCGATTCACCGGTCCGGATCGAGTTCTTTGGCGACACCGTCGATTCGATCCGTTCATTCGACGCCGAAACCCAACTCTCCGTGGTGCAGTTGCATTCGATCTCGATCGCTCCAATGCGGGAATTCGCCGCGTCGCCTGGCGACTTAATAGATTGGGCGTTCTTTGCCGCTGAACGGTTCGGCGATGAAAGACACCGCAGATATCTGAAGGACCGTACCGATTTTGCCGCGGAAGGCGAGACATTTTCGGGCTGGGAATTCCAACTTCCACTTATCAAACCGCTATCCGCCAGCGTTTTCGACTATCTGCAGGATCACGTTTTTGTGATCGACGAACCGTCGACCATCGAACACGCTCTCGGCGAATTGTATGATCGCCTCGCCAACAGCTACGCCGCGGCAGCCGACTCGGGGGATATCGGGCTGAGTGTCAACGAGTTGTTTATTGAGCCGGAAAGTCTGCGTTCGGTGTTCGATGGCATCTCACGCATCGAGATCAGGTCGCTTGGCCGTGGTGCGGCCGCGACCGATGAAGAGTTTCAGCTATCCAGTTCCACTCTTGCCGCACCGCTATTTCTTTTCTCGACGGCCGAAAGGGCCAGAGAGATCGATTTCAGTTCCCGGTCGACCCGCAAATTCCGGGGCGATATTCCGGCTTTCGCGGCAGAGTTCGACCCTAAGGCTCAGATCGTCGTCAACACGCCCGGCATGGCTGAACGGCTCGCCGAGATCCTGCGTGAGTATGAGATCTATCTACCGCAGGATGCGATCAGCATAGGCGGCCTCTCGTCGGGTTTTGAACTCGCATCCGAGGGGCTGACCGTTTACGCCGAGAGTGATATTTTCGGGGAGACATCGTCAGACGTAACCGGGGCCAAACCTCAAGCAGGCAAACGAAAGTCGAAACTCGGAGCATTCATTTCAGACTTTCGCGACTTAAAAACCGGGGATTTCGTGGTCCACGTCGATCACGGCATTGGGCGTTTCGACGGGCTACAGACGATCTCATCGCAGGGCTCGGAACGCGAGTTCATGCTCCTCATTTACGCCGACAACGCCAAGCTCTTCGTGCCGGTCGAGCGTATGGATCTCGTCTCGAGGTACTCTTCGGGTGAGGCGACGGCACCGTCGCTCGACCGTCTGGGCGGCATTGGCTGGCAAAAGACCAAGGCCAAAGCAAAACGAGCGATGCGCGATATGGCCGACGAGTTGTTGAAGCTCTACGCCGAACGAAAATTAGTGAGAGGCCACGCCTTCCCGCCCGACGCACCCTGGCAGCACGAATTTGAGGATGCCTTTCCCTATGACCTTACCGTCGACCAGGCATCGGCGATCGAGGATGTAAAGTCCGATATGGAGACTGCCATTCCGATGGACCGCCTCATAATCGGCGATGTGGGCTATGGCAAGACCGAGGTGGCGATGCGGGCCGCCTTCAAGGCTGTGATGGATGGCAAACAGGCGGCGGTGCTGACACCGACTACGGTGCTCGCATACCAACATTACGAGACTTTCAAAAAGCGTTTTGCCGCCTTTCCCGTGAAGGTCGATCTGCTTTCGCGATTCAGAAGCTCAAAAGAGCAGAAAGCCGTTGCCGAAGCGGCAGGCAAGGGCGAGGTTGATGTCCTGATCGGTACGCACCGGATACTCTCAACCGATGTCAAAATGCCGAAGCTCGGCCTGGTCGTGGTCGACGAAGAGCAGCGCTTCGGTGTCGGCCACAAAGAAAAACTAAAACAGTGGAAGAAAAAGGTCGATGTTCTTACGCTTTCGGCCACGCCGATCCCGAGAACGCTGAATATGTCTTTACTCGGAATGCGTGATATGTCTGTCATAGAGACGCCGCCGCGAGACCGCCTCGCTATCAACACGCAGGTCGTCCAATTTTCCGAGGGCGTCATTCGCTCGGCAATCGAACTCGAGCTAAGCCGAAACGGGCAGGTCTTTTTCATCCACAACCGCGTCGAATCTATCGAATCGATCGCCGCCCTCATTCAGAAGATCGTTCCCAATGCACGCATCGCCATCGGCCACGGCCAAATGAACGAGAAGGAAATGGAAGAGGTAATGCTCGATTTCGTCGATTACAAATACGACGTGCTCGTGGCAACTACCATCATCGAGAACGGCATCGATATCCCGCGGGCGAATACGATCATTATCAACCGGGCCGACAATTACGGCCTGTCGCAGCTTTACCAGCTTCGTGGACGCGTCGGCCGATCGAATCGCCGTGCTTACGCGTATCTGTTGATACCAAGCGAGTTAGAATTGACGCCGATCGCCCGGCGAAGATTGTCGGCAATACGCGAATTTTCCGATCTCGGTGCGGGATTTCGCCTGGCGGCACTCGATCTCGAATTGCGAGGTGCCGGCAACATCCTCGGCGGCCAGCAATCGGGACATCTGGATGCTCTTGGTTTCGATCTCTATACAAAGATGCTTGAACGTACGATCGCCGAACTCCGCGGCGACGAGATCGCCGACGAGGTCAGTGTATCGATCAACCTCGGCATCGACGTCGCAATACCGAAAGACTACATTGCCGAGGCGAGCCAGCGTCTGCGCACCTACAAGCGCATTTCATCGGCTGAGAATGAAGATGTTCTGATGGCAATACACGCCGAGGTTGAGGACCGGTACGGGCGAATTCCGCGATCGGTCGAGAATCTCTTCGAGTACGCCCGGCTCCGCAAATTGGCCGAGTCGATAGCGGTCGTATCGGTCGATAAGACCGCCGATGGGGTAGCGATCAAACTAGGCGAATCGGCTCGGGTATCACCGGAAAAACTAATGAACTATCTCTCGGATGTCGACGGCTCAAGTTTCTCGCCGAGCGGTATACTCCGCACACCGGTCGCAACTGCGGACCCGATCAAGACGGCCGTCGAGTGTCTCTCCGCGATCAGGGCCTGAGATCCTCGGTACAGTCCCTGAATTCGTTGTCGCTGCACACAAAAAGGTGCGGAACGTGCTCCGCGGTCAACCGTCTCGTGTTTGTCCAGACAGGCGAGCGGGCATACCTTTCCATGGTCCAGCCAAGCTGCCGGCGATTGTTCCAAACAAACTCGTATGCCTCGGCCTCGTCCTTTCCCTCGAGGTGCTTCGACTCATGCAGCAGTATCGCTGCTCGTTCCACATCATCGACCGGATAGGTAAAGAAATCGGAGTAAAGGGTCACGATCTCGAACGGAAAATTGGTCGCGGCATAGGCATTCTCTTTTGCCACCGAGGCATTGAGCCAGTTGTCGTTAGAACGAAAGACGGTCAGATTGTCGAGCAGCATCGCTTCACGGCCGAAGCCTTTTTCCCGAAGCAATCTGATCCCGTTTCGGACCTTGTGCTTCTGCTCGACCGTGAGCGGCGTCGCTGATGCGACGAGCGAGAGATAGAATGCCAATACGGCGGCGATGCAGACCAGAAAACATATGATCGCCCTCGTAATTATTGTGCGGCCAAGGCCCTGTCTTCCAGGAGCTGAACTGGTTGTTACGACAAGATCGCCTTCGCAACGAGCGCACGCCACCGCGTCCGGATAATTTACGAGCCTGCAATTGGGGCACTTTTTGTACATAGGCGCGGATGAATGGGCCGCAGGAACCTGCTAATATTAG
>CAYSMU010000098.1:0-8869 GCA_964432145.1 uncultured Chloracidobacterium sp. | reverse complement strand
GCATTGCCGCACGGATGTCGCATATGCGGGGCTGAAAAGTGTTGTAACTAAAGAGAAAACTGACTATATGCACAGCTTCCTTCTGGCCGAGACGTTCAAGTATTTCTACTTGCTGTTCGCCCCGGACAACACACTCGATCTCAAAAAAGTGGTGTTCAATACCGAGGCACACCCGATCAAAAGGACGTGGAAGTAGCGAAAAACAAATTCACCACATAGAAACAGAGAACACAGAGTTTCGCGATCTTATGGCTAAAACAAAGTCACTAGTGAAAACAGAAAGAGCCGAGAAGAAGATATTGATCACCGGCGGGACAGGTTTTCTCGGCTCACACCTCGTGCGTCAGTTTCTTGCTGCCGGTGAGAGGAATCTCAAGGTCATGGCGTCGCGTGTGCCCGAGTGGATGAAGGACGCGGGCGTCAAAGCCGTCGAAGGCTCGGTAACAAACCGCGAAGACGTCGCTAAGGCGTGCAAGAATGTCTCGGCGATCTTTCACCTTGCGGGCAAGGTCTCGCGTGACAATGACGACGCCTCGTCGATGAACAAGATCCATCTCGGCGGCACTCGCCTGATCTGCGAGGCAGCGGCCGAGGCGGGCGTTGAGACGATCGTTCTTGCATCATCGAGCGGAACGATAGCCGTCAGTGAGGACACGACCGTGGTTGACGAGACGTTTCCCCAGCCGATCGACATTCTGACCCGCTGGGCATATTACGCCTCGAAGTATTATCAGGAACGCTGTGCCCTCGAGAATTTCGACGGCGAAGGCCGCCGGCTGGTGATAATGAACCCGTCGCTGTTGCTTGGCCCGGACGACGAACGGCTGAGTTCGACAAAGCCTGTACTCGATTTTCTCGGCCGAAAGATCCCGTATTGTCCCAGCGGCGGATTGAATTTTGTCGATGCTCGCGACGCGGCGGCCGCGTTCATCTCGGCACTCGAAAAGGGGAAACACCAGGAAAAGTACCTGCTTGGGGCAGAAAATATGACGTTTGAGCAGTTTTTCAGCCGCCTTGAGCGATTGTCCGGAGTGTCTGCTCCGATGTTAAAGGTGCCGAAGAAAATGGCCGTGGCCGGCTCGAGCATTATCTATTCGTTTTATAAGAATTGGGGAAAGGCGTCGCCTGTCGCGCCAAACGAAGTCGAGCAGGCGGAACATTTCTGGTATTTCGATTCGACCAAAGCAAAGGAAGAGTTAGGCTTTGAGCCCCGTGATCCGCAGGAAACGCTTCAGGATACGATCTCGTATCTACGCGAAAACGTCCTCGGCGGCGGGGCTTTCAAATAGTCCTAATTTTCTGCCGGCTTAAAGAAAAAGAAGAAGAAGATCGCGGCGTGCCGCGGATCGACGCCTTCGGCGTATCCGATCGTCGAACGCGAACCGTTCTCGATCCGGCCGTTCGAATTAACGTAACCGATGGTCGAGCGGCTGCCATTCTCGACCCTTCCGTCCGAACCGATATAACCGATCGTGCTGCGGCCGGCATTCTGGACCCGGCCTTCCTTGTCGATATAGCCGAGCGTCGAGCGGCCGCTGTTCTCGATCCTGCCCTCCGCATTGATATACCCAAGAGTTGATCGGCCCGCGTTCTCGACGGTACCGCTCGATGAGATGTAGCCAATGGTCGTGCGGCTGCCGTTCTCAATGCGCTGCCCGATGCCGCTCGCCGCAAATGCTGCTACTGCCAGCAGAATATAGATCGTCCTCTTCATGCGTCCTCCGTCTCGCCATCGGCGTTATTTCCAGAACGGCCGACCAGCCGAAAACATGCAAAAATAATCAGCCCGACGACCGCCGCGACCATGATCGCAAGGCCTTCTTTAGCAAAATCGACATTTGTAAGGAGCCAGATTATCAGAGCGATAGACAAAACCGCTGCACCGATACCGAGAGGGACAGAGAATGGAGCGGCTGCCATGTCCTTTCGACTGCGAAAGATCGGCAGGGCCAGGCACGTCGTCGCATAGACCATCAACCGCGTGATCGTCGCGATGGCAACAGCGGTGAGGAACGATGATTGGATGGTCAACACCAGGATGACGATAGCCGTTGCGATGATCGCAACATAGGGCGTTTTGAATCGCTCGTGCGTTCGCTCGAAGACGGACGGAAGGTCACGCTGTTCGCTCATAGCAAAGAGCATTCGCGTCGAGGCAAGCACACCGACATTCAGGTTGCCGAAGATCGAGATCAAGGCTCCGACCGTAATAAACGCGGCTCCGAACGGGCCAAGAAAAACGCTTGCGGCGTCGGCGATCGGCCTTTCCGAGGTTGCGAGTCCGGGCAGCGTGCCGATACTAACGATCTGGATCACGATGTAAAATGCGGCGACGATCAGCAGGCCGACGATCAGGCCGAACGGTATCGTTTTTCCGGTGTCCTTCGTCTCGCCGGAGAGTACGACCGAGGCTTCGAAGCCGACAAACGCATAGATCAGTAGCAGCACTGCACTCGAAAATCCCGAGTATTGGGGAACCGCGTCGAAGTTAAAATTGCCGCGCGAAATGAAAAACATTCCGACCACGGCAAAGATCAGCAGCGGCACAAGTTTGCCGACGGTAAAGACATTGGTCATCAAAGCTGACTCCCGAATGCCTAACAGATTGACCACCGTAATGATCAGAACGACAAGCGTGACGAGAGCGATTCGCGTCGGGCCCTCGTTCGCTCCGGGAATGAAAAAACCGAGATACGTGACGAGCAAATTGCAGTTCGCGGCAAAGGTGGCGACGCGGACGATCCAATAGAGCCAGCCGACCTCAAACCCGACCATCGAGCCAAATGCCTCGCGCGCATACAGATACGGGCCGCCCGTTGCGGTGAACCGGCTCGCCACTTCGGCAGAGCACAACACAATAAGGCCAACTATCAGAGCGCACAGCACAAAGGCAAAAAGACTGTAGGCGCCGATCTGCGCATAAACTTTTGCCGGCAGGCCAAAGATGCCGGCACCTATTATTGTGTTTACGACGACCGCGGTGAAATCCCATCGGCCGAGGCCGCGAACAAGTTTTTCTTCGCTCATAATTGCAGTAGCCCGTGCGTCAGCAAGGGCGACCCATTCAAGCGTCGTGTGCCGCCCTTGCTCACGCGCTGGCTTTTGCAACTTTTTCCCATGGCTGAATTCGTCTATACTTTGAAAACCGCGTAGCGTAAAAGATAACACAGGTATCAAAATGTCTTTAACTTTAGGAAGAAGTGTATCGGTCCTCGGCCTGATTTGTTGCCTGACCATTATTTCGCTCGGACAGGGGAAGCCCGACAAGGTCGAGATCGTAAAACCTCGTGAATACAAGGCACCGGCGATGACACCTTCGGCAACGCTCAAGACGGCGGTCGATGCTACCGTGGCAGATGTTCTGGCGGCCTTTACGGGAAAAGATGTCAAAAACTCCGAGATCGCCGTCACGGTGATAGACCTGCGGGACGCGACTCGGTTCCAATGGGCCGAATATCGCGGCGAAGTGCCGATCTATCCGGCGAGCGTCGTCAAAATGTTCTATATGGCTGCATTGGAGCGGCAATTAGAGGATAAAAAGGTGACGATGACGACGGAACTGCAGCGCGGCCTAAAGGACATGATCGTCGATTCGTCGAACGAAGCGACACAGTACATTCTCGATGTGCTCACCGGCACGTCGAGCGGTGCCGAGATGCCGCAAAAGCAATTCGAGGCGTGGCAATATAAGCGTAACCGCGTCAACCGCTGGTTCTCGTCGATGGGCTATACGAACATAAACGTCAATCAAAAGACCTTTTGCGAAGACGCCTATGGCATCGAGCAGCAGTCACGTGCTTACAAGGGCCAGAACCGCAACATGATCACGACCAATGCGACCGCCCGACTGATGGCCGAGATAGTTACCGGAAATATGAACACACCCGAGCGGACAAAACGCATGATGGACCTGATGAAACGAGATCCGTTCGCCAAAACGAGCGATCCGGACAGCCAGGCGACCGGATTCACCGGCAAGCTGCTTATCGACCGCAAAATGACCGACGCAAAGCTTTGGTCCAAAGCCGGTTGGACGAGCCGCGCACGCCACGATGCGGCATATATCGAGACAAGCGACGGACTGAAATTTGTGATTGCCGTTTATACGGAAAATCACGCAAACGAGAAAGAGATCATCCCGACCATCGCCGGAAAGTTGATGGACGTGATGAGGAGGTAGCCATGAAAAGGCCGATAATATTTGTTTCGATATTGCTATGTATCGCCGCGTTCTCATTTGAAGCCTCAGCCCAGGCCAAGACGCGGGTAAAATTTGCCAAGGGAACGCACGGAGCGACCGTCAAGGGTACTGTCCGCGGGTTTGCTTACCGGGATTATCTGGTCGGGGCATCGGCGGGGCAGACAATGGACCTTAAGTTGACTGCGACCAACGGGGCAACGATTTTTTCGGTCTTCGTGCCCGGCGGAGAGAATCTCGAAGGTGCCGCTCAGATGGACGAATTTACCGGGGAACTCCCGCGGAGCGGCGATTATGTGGTCCGTGTCGGAATGATGCGTGCCGAGGCACGCCGGCCGGGCTCAGTTTCAAGTTACACGTTAAAGATCACTGTTCAGTAAGAATGAGGATATTATGAAGACAATTTTTACACGATGCACCGTCGTTTTGTGCACAATAGCTATGCTGAGTGTCGCCGCGGTGGCCCAAGGCAGCTACATGAAGCCGCCCAAAGAGATCATGGACGTACTGAACGCTCCCGCTATCCCGGCCACGTCGATCTCGCCTTCCCGGGACAAGATCGCGTTGCTCGAACCGCTTCGCTATCCGCCGATCGCGGATCTGGCCCAGCCAATGCTGCGGCTCGCGGGAACTCGCGTCAATCCGAATACCAACGGCCCGCACCTTCAAGGTTATTCGGTCAAGCTGACCCTCAAAAATGTGGCCGACGGCCGCGAAACACCGGTCGTTCTGCCCGCCGGAGCAAAGATCTCGAATGTTTCGTGGTCGCCCGACGGCAAACACATCGCGTTCGGCAATATCACCGCGACGGGTGTCGAACTCTGGCTAGTCGACACGGCCACGGCACGGGCACGAAAGGTGAACAATGTGCTGCTTAACACCGCGTTTGGCGGTTTTGGGTGGGAAGGCTCGACACAAATTTCGGCCACGCTGATCCCCGCCGGACGCGGAACGGCACCGCAGTATCAGAACGTCGTGCCGACAGCACCGAATATTCAGGAAACGTCGGGTCGCCGCGGGGCAATCGCCACGGTCCAGGACCTGCTCAAATCGCCGAATGACGAGAGGCTGTACGACTATTACGCGACCTCGCAGCTTGCTTTGATCGGTGTCGATGGAAAGGTGAAAAATATCGGTTCGCCCGCGATCTTTGACAACACCACATTTTCGCCCGACGGCAAGTACATTCTGATCTCACGAGTGATCAGGCCGTATTCGTACCTCTTCCCGGCGTCGCGGTTCCCCAAGGCTCTCGAGATCTGGGACGCCAACGGCAAGATGGCATTCGACCTTCCGGACCAACCGCTGCTCGACAACATCGTCAGCGGCGGAGTTCAGACCGGGCCGCGAGGCTATAGCTGGATACCGGTTGACGGTGCCACGCTAAGTTGGACCGAAGCCCTTGATGGAGGCGATCCACAGGCAAAAGTGCCTTTCAGGGATAAGGTGATGACGCTCGCAGCCCCATTCAGCGGTGCGGCAAAAGAGCTGTTTAAGACCGAGCATCGTTTTCAGGGCCGAGCGTTCGGCGAGAAAGACGGCCTGATGTTCTATTTCGATTTCAATCGCGATACGCAAAAGCGGCGGATGTTCATGACCAATTATAAAAATCCGACTGACACAAAGGTGGTCTTCGATCTGAACGTTAATGACCGCTACGGCGATATCGGAACGCCGGTCACAAAGCTCATGCCTAACGGCGTATCTCTCATCCGGCAGAACGGCGATGAGATATTCCTGAGCGGCACGGGTGCATCGCCTCAGGGTGACCGTCCATTCTTCAGGCGAATGAACCTCAAAACGATGAAGACCGACGAGATCTTTCGTTCCGGCACAGAGGAATACGAGGCGTTTGCCGGCATGATCGACGATGCGGGCACAAGCTTTTTTACCCGAAAGGACTCGCTCATTAATCCGCCGAACGTCTTTACTCGCCAGTGCCCGGCAGGGCAAAGCTGCGGTGCTCCAAAGGCTGTGACTGATTTCAAGGATCCTGCACCGCAGCTTCGCGGCATCAAGAAACAGCTCGTGAAGTACAAACGAGCCGACGGCGTTGACCTGTCGTTCACGCTCTATCTGCCGCCGGGCTATAAAGAGGGAACTCGGCTCCCGACGCTCGTTTGGGCATATCCCGAGAGCTTTACGGACGGCTCGCTGGCCGGGCAGGTAGCGGGTTCGACAACCCGATTCACGCAGATCGGCGGCATTTCGCATCTGTTCCTGCTGCTGCAGGGCTACGCGATCCTCGACAACGTCTCAATGCCGATCGTCGGCCCGCCAGAGACAAAGAACGATACATTCGTTAAGCAAATCGTCGATGCATCCAAGGCGGCGATCGACAAAGGCGTCGAAATGGGCATTGTCGACCGAGACCGGGTCGGGGTGGGAGGCCATAGTTATGGTGCCTTCATGACGGCGAACCTGCTTGCTCACAGCGACCTGTTCCGGGCCGGAATTGCACGGAGCGGTGCTTACAATCGTACGCTCACGCCATTCGGTTTCCAGGACGAGACGCGGAACTTCTGGCAAGCGACCAATGTCTACACCAGCGTGTCGCCGTTCTTCTTTGCGAATAAGATCAACGAGCCGATACTGCTGATCCACGGGGAAGCGGACAACAATCAGGGTACGTATCCGATAAACTCGGAACGCCTGTTCGCGGCGATCAGCGGACTCGGCGGCACGGCACGGCTCGTGATGCTTCCACACGAATCGCACGGCTATTCGGCGCGTGAATCGACCGAGCATACGCTCTTTGAAATGGTCAATTGGATGGACAAGTATGTAAAGAACGCAAAGCCGCGGACTGCGGCTACAAGCAAACTGGAGACTCAGGACGATCGTGTGTTGGTACCGTAAGTCTCTTTATATGAATAGTTAGCATTGGCCCTGCAAATGCAGGGCCTTTTTTTCCGGCCCAGATATTTTAACGTCTGGCTATTGCGGTCAGCGGCCCCGCGTCATGGGAAGCTGCCTCATAATCAGTTTTGACTATTTTGACTCGTTGGTAAGGAACGTTGGTCAAATTATCCGGATCAGTGGCAAAGCCGTCCGTTGGGTGACACGGAATGGGTGTTCTGGTCATCAAAAACAGGCAGTTGGGTCACACATTTTCAAGGGTCCATTCCGGGGCAAATGGGGCGATATTTGGCCCATGATATAACCCAAAAGCCCCAAGACACCCGGCGCGTCCGTTTAGCACCAAAACCACAGTTGCCTTGCCAGATCCGCTGTCCCCCATGATCACCGCTTGTTGGCCCCGGAGCCAGCTGCACAAAATATCAGATGGATTCACCAACCGGCCAATCCGTCTGCGAAATTATCTCTTGACCTCGTCGCAAGTCGTTGCTATGATAAGTGAGTGTTGCAGAAATGCAACTGATACACAACACGAGGAACATACACAAATGATTGATCAATGGGAAGAATTCAAGGGCGGACCCACGGGGAAGCCCGGCGAACGGATGCACGTTTCGCTCAACAGCAAAGGGCTGATCTTGCTTAACCGCAAGGCCTTTGAGGCTCTCGGCGAGCCGAGGGCGGTCATTCTGTCATTTGAGCGGCGCAATTCAAAGATCGGGATCCGATCGGCCAGCCCTGCGCTGTCAAACGCATTTCCGGTCAAGCCGCGTCCGGAGGCGCATTCGCGAATAGTCCACGCGAGCCCGTTCTGCCGCAACTACGGGATCAGGGTCTCGGGCACGGTCGCCTTTGCCGGCGTCTCGATCGACAGCGATGGGATGTTGGTCCTTGACTTAGACAAGACGATGCGGGTGGGCCGCGTTGCTCGCCCGGTTTAGGGCCCAGTCGAGCTTACGCAGTTATTGGCGTTACTGTATGTCGGCGACCTCGATGACGGGTGCCGGCGAGTGGAATTGCAGGTCGGGATTGTCGGCAAAGACGTTAGCACCGGCGTCGAGTAAGGCCTCGGCGGCTTCGTTGTCGACCGGCCTCGAGAATAGATAGCCTTGGCCCTTGCGGCAGCCGAGCGCGCGAAGTTTGTCGAGCTGCGACGCCGTCTCGATCCCCTCGGCGACGACCTCTAATTGAAGGTTCTCGCCGAGCATCAGGATGGTCTTTACGATCGCACCGCTTTTTTCGTCGTCGTCCATGATATTAATGAAGGATCGATCGATCTTGAGCCGCTCAAACGGGAATTTCTGCAAATAGCTCAGGCTCGAGTACCCGGTCCCAAAGTCATCCGTCGATAATGCGACACCGATCTCGTCTAATTCAGATAATACCTTTAGCGATCGGTCGCTATGTTCCATGACAGTGCTTTCAGTGACCTCGAGCTTAAGCTGGCTGGCGTCGAGACCGGTGTCGAGCAGTATCTCACGGACCTGTGCGGTCAGTGTCGGGTGCATTAACTGTTTCGCCGACAGATTGACGCTGACAGAAAGCGGCACATTAAATCGCTTCTGCCATTCGCTTATTCGGCGGCAGGATTCTTCGAGTATCCACCGTCCGATCGGGATGATGAGTCCGGTTTCCTCAGCGACGTTGACGAATTCATTCGGGGCGACCAGGCCGTGAACCGGATGACGCCACCGTATCAGGGCCTCGAATTCATCGACGCGGCCTGTCTGAATATCGACGATCGGCTGATACAACACTTCAAATTCGTTTCGTTCGACGGCATGGCGAAGATCGGTCTCCACCTGCAGCAGG
>CAYSMU010000097.1:0-8874 GCA_964432145.1 uncultured Chloracidobacterium sp. | reverse complement strand
TACGTCCATGAAGACCCACATCCTGATCTCTGCCCAAGCGATCACATTCCTTATCGGCCTCGACCTGCTCATCTTCGTGATCTATCGGATTGGCTATCAGAGCCTGCTCGATTCGCTTTCAACAGTGGGTTGGGGATTCGTATTGATCGTGGCGCTTAATCTTACGCGGCATTTCCTTCGGGCGGCCAGCATGTACCGGGCGGTCGCTCCCGATCACAGGACGTTCAAATATCGAAACGCCGTCGCGGCCCGTTTTGGCGGCGAGGCCGTTAACTTCTTCAGTTTTGCCGGCCCTTTTCTTGGCGATGCGACCAAGGCAGTTCTGCTGAAACGCAACGTCCCACTCACTCAAAGTGCCTCAGCCGTGATCATCGACAATATCCTCTACTACGTCACCGTTATCCTCGTTGTGCTTGGCGGAGTGGCGGTTCTCCTATTCAATTACGGCAGCAGCGGATCAGCAATGTCGAGGGTCCTGTTCGCAATTGTGATCGTTGCTTTAATGATGTTCGCCGGATTGATGGTTGCCATCATTAAGCGCGTGAAGCCGCTTTCCCGAGTAATTGGTTTGTTGGAGAAGCGCGATCTAGCACCGCAATTCATTCTTAAACGGCGGATCGGGTTGCTAGATGTCGAAAAAAATGTCTTTCAGTTTTATCACGACCGCCGCACCGACTTTTTCGTTGTATTCGGGATAAGTCTCGGCGTCCATGCCGTAAGTGTGGCCGAGGTCTTTGCGGCATTGCGATTTCTTGGGCATGATCCTTTCGTATCGACCGCATTTATAATCGAAAGCCTTACAAAGGTGATCAATGCCGTTTTCAGCTTTATTCCCGGAACGATCGGTGTCTACGAAGGCGGTAACGGCCTGATACTCCGGACCCTCGGATTTACTACAGCGGTAGGCGTTGCTCTGGCGCTCGTGCGGCGCGGAGCTATTCTCTTTTCGACCTCGATAGGGTTGATCGTTCTGCTCTGGCGTGGGGCGGCCCGCGGTGCACGGCGTATCGCCGCAGCAAGTGGTGATGGGTCCTAGTTTACGGGGCCTTGCCCGGTATCTGGCCGCCTGTGATCTCTGAAATGACGCGGCCTGGAAACCTTCTAAAGCCCCTTTTAACCATATCGCCGACCGGTCGGTTTTGATCGTCTATCTTCCCCATCAGGCGGAACAAAGTAGGCGCGAAACTCAAACTATCGTATGGCTGTTCGACCGATAGTCCACGCGGGATTCCCGTCTCCGTACCGCCCGCGATCATAAATGTCGAGTTTGTTGAGACCCGAAAGAACGACCCGTGATTACCGCCCGGATTAAATCCTCGCACGTCGAAATTCCAGTGAGCGTTTGCGAGTATAAGCAGATCAGCCTCAGTAAGAGCCCGTTGACGTTGTCTAAGTCGCTTTATGAGACCGTCATCTTCATTCGTCGTGTCATCACTCGCGTCGAAAAAGGGATGCCGGTCAAGTTGCTCGTTTAGCCCGATCAGGGCGTTCGAGTATTTAGTCTTATGTATGGCCGAGAGCCATTCAGGTTCAGTGTGCCATTCACCGAACCAAGCCGTGCGATCGGCTGTCGGGATCGAAAGTTCCGGGTCCTCGAAGTAACGGAGAGGAAAGCCCGGTCCGAAGCTTTTCGTCTGAAATGAATACGAACCGTCCACACGCTGTTCTAAGTTGCTTATAGCGAAATACCGAAAACTCTGTGCACCGTCACCGTCATCTCGAGAGAGGATCAATGCCTGATTGTCGGGGCCGCCGTACAACCAGATCGGGTCGTCTCCCGGCACGATGTCTTCGCCAAGAGCCGACAATGTCGCCTTACGATCAAGCCGCACCGCGACAAAATCGACCGGTCGATTACTTATACCGGCCTGAACATTGTTTTTGACGCGTTGTTGATGAAGCAGACCGAAATAGTCGACTCTCAAAAAGCTCTTTTCAAGGTCCAGATCCTTGTTCCCGTCAACCAATAACCCATGCTTAGAAATACCAACGACATAATTCTGCAGTTGGTACGTTGTATTTGGGTCGCCCATCGCACCGGGTGCGATAAGATCCTCGATGCGAATTTTCCGTGGGTCAAAATCCTCTCGTTTCAGATCAAGCAATCGTTCGAGGGACTCCTTGAACTTAGTGTATTCAGAGGAAGCCTCGGCTGCGATAAGCTGAAGAGCGGCGACCCTGCGGGCCTCCTTGTCAATGCCCTTTGCGATCTCCTCGGGCGTAAATTTCTTTGGCTGGCCGGCGACGATCTTTTTTTGCGTCTCGGCCCACCGGCCAAGGGCTTTACTCTCTGCACTCAGCTCTTCGGCCTTACGCTGCCAGTCCTCACGGTGCCGGTCAATTATGTCGAAAAGAGCATCCATAGCCGCCGCCCTGACCTCTGGCGAGAGCCTTTCGTGCTTTAGCTGCTGCAGCAGAATATGGAGAATATTGAGGTCGCTATTTCGAAGGTGGATCGATGAGCGTTCGTTCCCGTCAAAATCCACCAGAGCTGTGGGATACTCGTTTGACTGTCCCTTAAGATAGATCGAGTCGTTCGAGGTAGTCTTGATAAGCGGAACCAGCGGGTAGACGCCCTTTATCGAATAGTCGAGCATGAGGCGCCGCTTTGTTACAACATGATGGCCGCCGCCAGCCGCACTTGCGAGCATTTTCACCAGATTATAACCTTGGCTATATACCTTCTCGTCGGAATTGAATCCGTGGTCGGAAATGAGCACAAGCGCCGTTTCGCCCGCTCTGGACGATGACCTGATCGCTGTCCACAATCTCCCGATCAGCCTGTCGAGGTCCTTGAGAGTTGCCAGACGCGAAGCCCTGTCGTTGTTATGATGCGACACGTGGTCAAACGAAACGTCGTAATAGTCGAAATAATCGATCTCGGGCCGTTTGACCAATTTTCCGAGGATATCTCGCTCGGCCTGATTGATGGTCATTTTTCTGAAATCGAGGCCGAGGGTCCATTCGTCGATCAAATCGGAAACGTTTCCGGGATACAGGTTTACAAACCCGCTCGCTATAACTTCCCAGTTATTTCCCCGTTGATAAAGCTGCTGACTCGTATAGCGCTTTTCGTAATCAAAGGCATCGCAAAAGAGTCGGATCCCGAGTTGGTCCATGACCTCGACTGCGGGCATATCAGCCTTAGTCCTGCTCAGGCCGTATTGCATGTAATAGGGAATGAAATTGAGATAGTCGTACGCGTGTAGAGTGTATCGATCGTACTCCACGTTGCCCTTGATCTGCAGCCTTTGACCAGTGTCTAATTGGCCCCAGGACGGGCCTGATAGGCTCATCCCACGGGTGTAAAAATTGGGGACGCGTGTGCCATTCCGGTAAAAAACCTCATCGATCCACGGCAGGATAGACTTTCCTGTCTTCTCATCACGTTGATTAACGAAACGATCGACATAGTATGACGGAAGCCCATCGATCTTAACGAGTACGACCCGTTTCAGCCCCTGAGAAATTACGCCTGTGCCACTGAGGAGCAGTAGGAATACAGCTAAACAAAGTCGAAATGAGATTCGGCGGACGTCCATCGTCGATAGATCAAGATAAGTTGGTTCAGTTAGCCGCAATCGCGGTAATGGCCCGGGCATCGCGCCTCGAGATCCTCTGGCCTTCCTGAAGGGCGAGTTTAAGATAACCGGCACAGACCTCGCGCCACCTGTCCGGGATCTTGTCATTCTTATAGATCGCCAGGAGTTCCTTTTTCGCAGCCGAATTATTTATTCGATACAATCCGGCAAGAGCCAATTCCTGGAATGCTGCGTCGTGGGTAATGGTGAATACCTTTGCCAACGCTCGCGTGGTCTTCTCTCCGGCCTCGGCCCCGTTTTGAGCAACGAAGGTAAGCGAACGTCTGAGCTGATCAAGGTCCGAATCGATCTCAGGATCGGCGGAAACAAACGCAACCTGTCTGAGGTACCTTTCGTGAAAATCCAATTGCCGTCGAACATCCATAGCGGCCATGAGTTCGGGGGTACCTTTCTCGCGGTGAGTATAGATCCCGAACGACAGGACGTGGCCCAACGTCTGGAATGCCCGTACTGTCTCGGAGTGCTTCAATCTGGCCATCTCCTCGCGTCGATCGGAATCGATACGCTTCGGCAGTCCGTCGGCCCGTTGTGACCACGCCATCAAATTCTGATACTGCCTGATAGCAAGCTTTTCCTCGATATCTACATCATTCTGAAGCGGATTCAGAGTGGCCGACTCGACCCGCTCCGCGAGGGCTTCTCTAAGACCAGGGTCAAGTGACGCATCGAGTGAAATGAGTAACTTCAACTGCGCATATGCCTTCAGCCGCGACACCTGGTTGATATCGAGTCCGCGACGACCTGTCACAAAGTCGTAAATGAGCCTTCCAACGAAGAATGGCAACCCGCTAAATTGCGACAACGACAGGACATTTCCGGTCAGGTCATTTAAGACCCGTTTTGATATCTCCCGGAACTTTGGGTTGCCATTGTCACGGAAATCGATCAGGATCACCGGCACCTTTGGGTGGTCCAGTCCATAAACAGCCAGAGGGATCAGTGTCCGGGGATGCGCCCCGGGAGTCTCGCTCGCTACCTCACGGTCCTCAGAGTCGTACCACCGTACCTGAGCATAGCCTTTCCACCTTAAAAGTTTCTCGTCATCCCACGGACTCTTTATGTTCAGGAATCTTGGGTCAAATTTTCTTCCGCGATTAGCCTGCAGGTCCGACGCTGCCACCCAAACAACCGCGTGTCGGGCAGAACCATCTTCGAACTCGATCGGATCGAAATAAAGCCCTTGACCCTCGGCATATTGGCGAAGGAGTTCCCAGTTATGGCCGCGAAAATCCCTGGCCTTGGCAGTCTCCTTCTCATAAACCCGGCCGAGGTTTTCCGCCTGCAGCCTCCAACCGAACATCTTGTCCGTTAACGACAGTCTCGCCTGAATGTCCCGGAGTTCCCCCACTGAAAGAACGGCATCACCGGTTGATTCCTGGTATATCGATAAAACAGCTAGAGCAGTCGCGATCGCAGTCCTTCGGTAATCGCCCGCATTTTGCCGGTACTGAAGCGTCGACGCACGCACACCGACCCCGATCTCGCTAAGCGCAAGCTTTTTGAGGACCATCCAAAGTGCGTCGTTCCACATCTTCTTGTCACCCGAGCTGAGATCGATTATGGGTGGCGGCGGGTCAGAACTGGCCTCGACCTTATTCCGTGTTCGGGTGTAGAGAAAGGGGACAAAACCCGCGATCTTTTGCCGTAGCGAAGGTTCTGTATAGGAATGTACCCACAGATATCGCAGCCGATCATTCTCGCGCCGATCGTCACCAAGCGTATCTCTCAGCACACTAACAAGCGGCAGATCCGTAACGGGTCCCTGCGTCGAATCCTCAAGCGGCCTGCGTGCAAAAATGGTTACGATCTCGGCTCCGCCCGCGACACTTGTCGTTTCTACTCTAAAGCCGATGTTCGGGGCAGTAGTCTTTGGCGGATCGCCTAAAGAAACTGATTCACCCGGCTGTTGGGCCGGAAGGGGAAGCACTCCCAGGAGAATGCAAAACATGAGCAGAAAGACGCTCAGCCCGCTGATAGGCCGATATTCAGCTTTCTTTCTCGATTCTCTTAATTGCATCGGATAGAGGGGTTATTTAGAGCAATAGAATTTATAGCTATTTTCTATCTATTAGATGCTCGAAATGGGCCGTGGGTTCGCAGGCCATTATTCGTTCATACGAGTCCGAAATTCGGTTACTACCTCAGTAAATACCAACGAAGCCGAACCCAGCAACAGCAAATGAATATATCCGCCTTTCCCAAGCAGCAGCAGCAATAACCACACAGCAAACAAAACAACAGCAATTAGTCGCAACATTACAATCGTTACTTATCGTTGACAACACGTTAAGAGGTGATTCTAGCACGTGGTAAATTAGAAATGCATCATAAACTACCGTGAAATGGCCGATGGTTGCTGCCCGATCACGAATCAACGAACTATAGATGGAAAACGGACGCTTGTCATCAATCACAGTTCCACCAACAACGGCGGGGATCTTCCCCGAGAAATTCGGCGATGAGCTGTCATTCACCCGCAGACGGCTCGTAGTCGCCGCGATCTTGGCTCTACTAGTAGTTGTTGCATTCGGGCTCCGGGTGACTGATCTCGGAAGCGAAAGTCTGGGCGAAGACGAACTCAATAAACTCCAGACCGTCGAGGAATATCGTACTAACGGACTCTCGGGCAAAAACGGTGAACACCCGTTTCTTATGAAGGGCCTTCAAACCGTAAGCGTTGTTGCCGCTGAGCGGATCAATGCCCGATTGCCGGCCAAGAACGGTATAAGCGCCGAGGCCGCACTAAGATTTCCGATAGTGCTTTTTGGATCATTCACTGTACTGGCCCTCTTCCTGGTCGTAGCGGAACTATTCGGCCGAAGTATCGGCCTCGTATCCGCTGCCCTGTGGGCGGTCGAGCCAATGGCGATCGGGTTCGACCGCATTGCCAAGGAAGACAGCCTTGTACTTTTCTTTTTCCTACTCACCAACTATTTCTGGGTGCGCGGCCAAACCGAGGCGGAGCGAGGAAACGAAAGATGGACCGTTTGGGCATGGGCCGCTGCTGCCGGTTTCGCGGCTCTGATGGCGTCGAAATATTACCCGTTCCTGCTTGGTGTCCTCGGCGCATATTACATAATTTTCCGAAACTTGCCGAACCGTTACTGGGATATGGGCAAGGTCCGCTGGATAAAGTTCTTCGCGGTTATGGGCGTTTCCTTTCTGATCCTCAATCCGACGATCTTGCTCCCGGACACTTGGCGAGAAATGCTTAAATTTTCGAGCGAGAACCGCATCGGCCACGACAGCTACGAATATCTGGGAGCGTTGTACCGAAACCAGATGTCCGCTTTCCTCAATGGTGTGCCGTGGACATTCTTCTTTGTCTTTGCGGCAGTCAAGACCTCGCTTTCAACATTGGCGTTAGCTCTGATCGGCATTCCGCCCCTTTTCATGCGTCGATTGGGCGATGGTCGCTTCTTTGTCCTATTTTGGGCAACCTTTTGGCTGATATCGTACACATTCGTCGGCGGCAAATTCACTCGCTACTTCACGACATTCGCTCCCGTAATAATGATCCTCGCAGCCATTGGATTTTGTCTGAGCATAGCGTGGTTGTCAAAACGCTTTGTCGATCCGAGGCTGGCAGTAACACTGCACTGCCTGTTTTTTGCGGCACTTATCGGGTTGCCTCTGGCAAACTCGCTTGTCTCTACGCCTCATTTCAGGCTATTCACCAATGCTGCAGGCGGCGGTTCCCAACGTGCAGGCACTTACTTTCCGCACGACGAATTCTACGATCTCTCGACCCGCGAGATCATCACCGAGATCTACAGAACTGCCCGGCCAAATGCGGTGGTCGCGTGCGAAACGCCGGCACTTTTTGAGCATTATTCAAAAGAGGCGGGCCGATCGGATCTCGTGATTATCTCGATTTCCGACAATTCGAAGCGAGATATGCTCGGCGAAGGAGATTTTGTCGTTTACGCGAGAGGCCGGCGGTATTTCAGCAACACCTCCATATTAGAATTTCTCCAGAGATCCCCGCTGCAGCCGATCGAAATAATGGCCGGCACGAGCGTTTCGGCGAGTATCTACAAGCTGGATGCGGAGACGGCTGCGAAACTTAAGACCATTGGTCTTTGATCAGTCGTAATTCAAAGCCTCGACCGCGTCTAATCTCGCGGCACGCACGCCCGGATACAAGGCCCCGATAATACCGCTGACGATGCCGACGACAACTATCGTCGCCACCACGGGAACGTCGATCGCGACCGTGAGTGTTGTCCATTTTCCTAACGCGAGTTTCAGCAAATAGGTCGCCAAAACCCCAAACAAAATGCCGCCGATCGTTATCAGGATCGCTTCCTGGACGATCGTCCACGCAATGTTCACATTCGACATCCCGAGCGATTTGAGCACACCGATCTGGCGTGTACGCTCGGTAACGGTCGTGTACATCGTTAGCAGGATGATCAGACCGCTGATCACGGCCGCCACCCCGATCACGACGTCGAGGAAGACGTTCAGAGCGGGTAAGCCCTGCATGTAGAGTTCCTCGAGTTCGCTTGTCAGGATGATCTGGCTGTCCGGAAACCGGGCATTCAGAGCGTCACCGACAGCGTCCGGAGATGCCCCATCTTTTACCTTGATCAGGAATCCGGATACTTTACCTTCCGACCCGAGCTGCGCCTGCATGGTCGTCAGAGGGATCTTGATCCTTGCTCCCGCACTCGGCTCGTAAGTTCCGACGACGACGAAATCGCGTTCGTAGAGGCTGAACTTGTCGCCGATCTTCATCTTTCGCCGCTCGAGCCAAGCGGTATCGGACATGATCTCGTCGCGGCCCTCGACGAACTTCCTTCCCTGCACGACTTTCAGCCCGGCGACCGACGAATAAGAATCGAAATTGACGCCGTCAATGAATCTGCTCCCGGTGAGGCCATCAGTTGCCGGCACGCTGTTCTGCGCGACAGGAATTGCCCCGGCAACGCCTTCAACCGTGAGCAGTTCGGCGCCCATCGACTCGGGCATACGCAGAGCGTCCGTTCCGCTTAGCCCGATGCTCCCGGAAGGACGAAACATGATCTCCGCACCGACATTAGACTCTCTCTGGGCACGCTCGCGAAGGCTGCCGTTCGCCAATCCTATCGTAAAGACGATCAGCAAAATGCCGACGCCGATGCCGATGACACTGACCGTGGTCCGCGCCGGGCGATGGAGATTGTTAGAAAAAACAAGACTGTTCATAATAAAAACTGCATAAGCCCGCGCGTGAGCATGGGCGATACACTCAACGTCGGATGTATCGCCCTTGCTCACGCGCGGGCTT
>CAYSMU010000096.1:0-8916 GCA_964432145.1 uncultured Chloracidobacterium sp. | reverse complement strand
TGGTCGGTCATTTATCGCTTTGATCGAAATGCCATTCTCGTTGAGGGCTTGAGCTATAGTTTGAGCAAATCTGACGGCGTGTTTTCCATCACCATGGATGCAGACTGTTTCGGCCACCATCGAGACCATGATACCGTCGGTCGACCGAACTCGGCCGTATTTGACCATATCCAGAACTTGGGTCAATGCCGTGTTTCCGTCCCCGATCAGAGCATTTGTTTCGTTCCGCGGGGTGAGCGAACCGCCGCTCTGGTATGTCCGGTCCGCAAAAACCTCGGACGCGGTTCGGAGGCCGAATTTCTCTGCTTCACTTATAGATACGCTTCCTGAAAGTCCGAATAGAACTAAATGCCTATCGTAGTCCGCGACCGCCTGTGCGATTGCAGCCGCAAGTGTCGTGTCGCGGGCCGCCTGGTTATAAAGGGCTCCGTGAGGCTTAACGTGTGCGAGCGTGCCGCCGGCAGCTCTTACGATCTCGTCTAACGCAGCGAGTTGCTCAGTGACGAGTCGGCCAATCTCTCCGGCGGAGAGGTGCATTTCGGTCCTGCCGAAATTATCGCGGTCCTTATACCCCGGATGTGCCCCTATAGCGACGCCATTCTCAACCGCGAGGTCAACGGTTCGACGCATTGTATCGGCGTCACCCGCGTGAAAGCCGCAGGCTATATTTGCCGATGAGACATAACGCATCAGCTCGGCGTCGTTGCCGCAGCCTTCGCCCATGTCGCAATTGAGATCGATCGTCAGATTGACCACTTGTTCGCCTGAAATTTACACCCGACACGGAAAAAACTCAAATCGCGTTCAAATCGAGCAGATATCGCTTCGGCATCTGCGAGATCTATCGGATGAAAGGCGACTTCGTCGTTTGCGCCAAGTTGGGCGATAAGGGGAAGATCCGGTGAAATAACATGTGCGATCCGCGGATATCCGCCCGCCGTTTGATGATCTGCCATCAGAACGACAATTTGGCCGTCCGGCAATAACTGTATCGTGCCGAAATCGACCGCCGAGGAGATCATTTCGAGCGGTTCGTCAAGCCGCAGCGGTTCACCCTTGAGGCGAAAACCCATTCGGTTCGAGGTTTTCGAAACGACAAAATCCGCGCTAAAGAGCAGTTCCCGGCTTTCTTTCGTTAGTTTTTCGAACTCGTTCCCCGCGATCACGCGAACTGTAGGAAAGCGGCTGTAGTTCGGGATCAGCGACAACGAGGTCTTGACCGAACTAATCGGCAATGCGGAGGCCGTGGATCCGCAGCGTATCCGGTCGCCGGTCTCGAGCATACGGCCCTGATGGCCACCGATCTTCGCGGTGAGATTCGTGCTCGAACTGCCAAGCCAGTCGTCGACCGTAAATCCGCCGGCAACTGCTAAATAGGTTCGTTCGCCCATAGATTTGCCACGAAACTTCAGTACTTCGCCAGCCTTGGCGGCAAAGGGACGCCAATTTTCGATCGCAAGACCTTCGAGTTCCGGAAGAAGATCAGCACCGCCCAGGACAAAAACCGTATCATGCTCGAAAACGATCTGAGCGGCAGGGAAGTGCATCTCGATCACGGCGGCATTCTCTTTGTTGCCGAGAAGAATATTGATCAGTCTGGCGGCGGTACGGTCCATTACACCGCCCGGATTAATACCAGAGCGTCGATAACCGAGACGGCCAAGGTCTTGCACCGAGGTCAAAATACCGGGTTTTTCGATCAGCAGCGTCATTTAATCGACACGAATCTAACCTCATCGCCTGGGTGAAGATAGGTGGGCGACCGGCTTTCAGGTGTGAACATCTCAACGTCTGTGCGGCCGATGATCTGCCATCCGCCGGGCGAGGCAAGCGAATAAACGCCCGTCTGGCGTCCGGCGATGCCGACGCTCCCCTTTCCTACCATCTCACGCGGGGCGTCCTTGCGCGGCGTCGCGATCCGTTCGTCAACCTCACCCATATATGTGAATCCAGGCAAAAACCCGAGCATATAAACCCGATAGGTCCTTGCCGTGAATATCTCGATAACATCCGCCGGTGTGATCGAGTTCATGGCAGCGACGAGTTCAAGGTCGGGCCCTTCGCTGCAGGTGAAGTTAACAGGGATCTCGACAATTTGACGTTTGGAACTGGTGCCGGTCGCAATCTCCATCGCTGCGGAAAGGGCGAGATGCCTCACCGCCTCGAATGATGTACGGAACTGTGGAAACGACCGCTTTACCACGATCGGGTCGTAAAAGATCGAAAGGGAGGCGTAGGCTGGGACGGTTTCGACAAAACCGGGGAACCCGGTGGTTTCGAAATGTTCGGATAGAGCGATCGCACGATCGTTCAGATCCGATGAGATGAACGTGCCGAATTCAACTGTCAGCGCCGAGTCTCCGATTGGAAAGATCTTAATTCCTTCGGCCTTCATCCTATCTGCTCCGTTGTTTTGGATCGAGATATTCGCGCAGGCCGTCGCCGATAAAATTAAACGCAAGTACCGTCATCGCGATCGCGAGGCCCGGAAACAGCAGCACATGAGGCGACGAACTGAAATATTGACGGGCTTCCTCGATCATCGTCCCCCAACTCGGAGCCGGGGGTGGAATCCCCAGTCCAAGGAACGAGAGTGAGGCTTCTGAGAGCACCGCACCCGCCATGCCGAGAGACGCCTGCACTATGAGCGGCTGTACCGCATTTGGCAAAATATGGGTAAACAGGATCCGCATATTCCCGGCGCCCAGGGCACGGGCAGCCTGAACATAATCGTATTCGCGTACCTTCAGCACCTGGCCGCGCATCACGCGAGCGTAACCGACCCAGCCAATAACGCACAATGCGGCGATGAGCTTCCCCTGGCCGGCGCCGAGAAAGGCGACCAGTGCGATAGCGAGCAGCAATCCGGGGAACGCCAGAAACACATTAAAGATGTAACCCGAGAGGAACTTGTCGACGATGCCGCCGTAAAACCCGGCGATCGCTCCGATGACCGTGCCCACGATCGAGGAGACGAACACGACGGAAATGCCTACCTGAAGCGAAATTCGGGCTCCATAAATAACGCGCGAGAAGATATCTCGCCCGAGGCCGTCCGTTCCGAACCAATGTTCCGCGGAGGGCGACGCGTATCTCACGGCAAGATCCTGCACCGTAATGTCGTGCGTCGCCACAAATGGCGCGAATATCGCGGCCATGATGAACAGCCCGGCAATAGCGAATCCGATGTAAGCTAAGCGGCTCATTTACGATAAACGAATGCGCGGATCAAGTTTGCGATAGACAAAGTCAGTCAGTGAGTTTGCAACGATAAACGTGATACTGATCACGAGCACGCAGCCCTGGACGAGGCGGTAATCACGTTTACCGATGCCATCCTCCAAAAGAAGCAGCCCGAGTCCCTGCCAGCTAAATATCTTCTCGGTAATTATGGCTCCCGCGAGCAGCACGCCTAACTGAAGGCCTAAAATGGTCACGACTGGTATCAAGCCATTTTTGAGCACATGTTTATAAAGGACAACGCGTTCGCTGAGACCCTTGGCGCGGGCCGTGCGCACGTAATCTTCGCCAAGTTCCTCGATCACGCTCGACCGGACCATCCTGGTCAGGATCGCGGAGAGAGCCGCCCCGAGCGTGACCGCCGGAAGAACGATGTCCTCGGGATACAGACTTCCAGTTGGTGAGAACCAGCCGAGCTTTACGGCAAATATGTAAACAAGAAAAGGCCCGACGACAAAAGTAGGAAGCGATATTCCCAGCAATGCAAAAAACGAAGCGAAATTGTCTATAAGCGAGTTCTTATGCGAGCCCGCGAGTACCCCGAGCGGCAAGGCTATACCCATAGCGACGAGCATCGCCGCTATCGCGAGCTTGATCGTCGCCGGGTAACGCTCGATTATCATATCGAGTACCGGCCGGTCGGTCCTCATCGAAACGCCTAGATCGCCCTGCAGAATACTTGCCCAGTAGTCGGCATAACGATTGTCGGCACCGTTCCAAACAAAGCCCTTCTGCGAGCTGACTGAAAAGAAGAATGGAGGGCGGTCGAGACCGTGTTTTGCCCTGAAGTTTTCGATCTGCTCCTGCGTCGCGGTTTCCCCAAGGATGACGGTAGCCGGGTCGCCCGGCACGATCTCGATCAGGAAAGTGACAAGCGAAACGACCGTCCAGATCACCAGCAGCATGAGCCCGAGCTGCTTTGCAACGTTTAAGATCTTGTATTTCAGGCCGAAACCTCCTTACGCTTGCGGCCGAGAAGATTCGCCACCAAGGGTATCAGGGGAAAGACAATGCCTCCAAAAGCAACAGTAATGAAGGATAGTGCAATGGCGAGGCCGCATACGATCGGTACTGCCCACGAGCGCCGGCTTATCTCATGAATAGTGTCGTTATCAACCTCGGCGACGATCAATTGATCGCGTCGCGCAACGGCGTAACGCCAGATCCAAAGCTTACTGAGTGCGGCCAGACCAAACGCGAGAACATAGAGAATAAATGCCGTCTGGCTGGTGAAGTACTCGCTGAACATCGCTGTAGGAAACGGGATAAATGCGACAAACAATAGAAAGATCAGGTTGCGCCATATCAACCCCATGTCGTAACTGCCGATAAACCGAAAAATACGATGATGTTCGATCCACATTAGGCCGATGACAAAAAAGCTGAATATAAATCCGATAAACTTCGGCAACAGGCCAAATAGAGTTGCGCGGATCGAAGCTTCGTTCCAGGCTCCGTGTTCCAAGTGCGGCACCTTGATCTCGAGCACTAAGAGTGTGATCGCGATCGCAAAGACCGCATCGCTGAAGAACAGGATGCGCTCGAACGAAAGTGTCGAATTTTCGTGTAATTTGTTCATTCGGGGACAAGCGAGTAGCTAAAACTTTATCTCGTTTTTGTACCCGAATGCAACGCGGCTATGCCGCCAGTAAGGTTCGTGAACTCAACGTCGGCAAAACCGATGTCCGTCATCAATGATGATAGTGATCTCTGAGCCGGGAATTTTGAAACGCTGTCGGGAAGATATTCGTACGCACCGCGTGAACCGCTGATCGCCCCGCCTATCCGCGGGAGTATGTTTGCGAAATAGAAATTGAACAACTGTCGAAACCCGGGCACGACCGGGCTCGAGAACTCGAGGATCACGATCTTGCCGCCTGGCTTCAGGACGCGAAACAATTCTCTCAGACCATTGGTGAAATTAGGCAGATTTCGCAGCCCGAACGCTATCGTCAGGGCGTCGAAACTGTTGTCGCCAAAAGCGAGTTCCATTGCGTCCGCCTCGACATAAGGGATCGCCGCATTTTCGATTCGATTCTTACCGTTAGCGACCGATAGCATCGGGCGGCAAAAATCCGTTCCGATGATCTGGGCCTTGGAGCCGCGAGCGAGTTCCAGTGAGAGATCGCCCGTCCCGCAGGCCACATCCAGCACGAGGGCATCGGGATCATCTAGTTTTTCCCGCAAAAGATCGGCGACCTTTCGCCGCCAACGCTTGTCGATATTTAACGAAAGAACATGATTGAGCAGATCGTAACGCCCGGCGATGCCCGCGAACATATCGCGAACTGCCTTTGAGTGGGCCGCTTCCTTGGCGGTAAGATCGCTGCTCACGGGTTTAGTTTGAGGCCGGGGGAGTGTTCACAAGGACCGCGGCGATCGGCTTTTGCCGAAGGCGTTCGGAGTACGACTTGACGTCCGCGACAGACACGTTGTCGACCAAGCCCAGGTCCGCATTCGTATCCCCGATCTTAAAGGTATCTGCGTCGAGCCAGACCGATATCGGGTCACGGGCGGCCCAGGCGGCCTTCGCCAAGTTCTTTGCCGAAACGAATTCCGCATCGGTGACGGGATCGGCGAGGGCCCTTGCAACCAGATCATTCGCTTCGATCTTACCGCCGGCGGCACCGATCGCTTCTTTATCGATCGAAAACCCTATCGTGATCATTCCGGGCAGCGTGTGTGCATCGTTCCGCACGAAAACGCCGCCGCTGCGTATAGAAGGCACGCTTGCCTTGAGCCGGGCCTCCAGGATCGAGGTGAAGACCAACGAGGCGGCAATTTCCTTGTCATTACGTGCCACACCGCGTAGGGCAAACCTGACCGCGGCCGTGCCCGGTTTGGGCGATGCGACGGTCAGAATGCCGGTCGGTGGATCGTCGGGCTGGCGAAACGTTGAAGGAACACGACGATCCGATTTGAGCCAGCCGCCGAAATAGCGTCGTATGGCTCTGAGTCCAAGGGTCTTGTCAAAATTACCCGATACGGCAATGGTTGCGTTGTCGGCGGAGAGGAAACGCTGCTTGGCGTCAATGAGGTCTGCGAAATCGATAGCCTTAATCGAAGCTTCCGTCCCCAATTGTGGCCGCCCATACGGAAACGTCCCAAACAATCGGCGGGCGACTGCCTGATCAGCGACATAGGCAGTATCCGACTCGAGGGCCGTTATTTTTGTCAGGAGCTGCGCCTTTAGTTTTGCCGTTGTTTCTTTATCGATCGTCGGGTTCGAAACGGCGGTCGAGAGCGTTTCGAGCATTGTCAGCATATCCCCGGGTTTGGATGACGCGTTTATCTGAATGTAGTCGTAATTTGTAATGACCTCCAGAGAGCCTCCGAGATCGTCGGCGAAGAACTCCTTTGTCGCCTCGTTGGGAAAGATATTGTCAGCAAGCAATTGCATAACGCCCTCTTTCCCCTGCGGGTCAAAAGCAGATCCCGCATGTATCCTGATCTTTACCCAAACTTTGTCGGCCTTCGCGTCATTCCACATCAGGATCTTGAGGCCGTTTAGCAGATTCTCGCGTTTCGGAGCCGAAAGCGTGGCCTGTGAAAAGATCGCCGGAGCGACAAGAGAGAACAAAAGAAGCACGATCAGAGCGATAAATACAATTTTTACGAATAAATTCTTATTTTTCATCGTATGGAATATTAGCGGCCACTTATTACTTTACTTTAGTTGCCGCAATGCTCTGATGTGTTGTCGCAGCAGTTTGCGTGAAACAGAAGTTCGGACCGGTTTCACAAATGAAAATATTAGATGGTAGTGGGCATCGCGTCAAACTGATGCCGCATCTATGAAAATTGGGTATTCGCCGGTCATAATTTGGCGGAAAAGGTTGTTGAGAACAGGCTGAAGTTCTGAAATAAACGCGGTATAATCGTTTTATCATTATGCCGACCTTCAATGGGCGTGTTACTGAGAGGCTGAAGATGGGAAAAATAGTTAAGTTTTGCAGTTCTTGTGATGAAGGATTTGCCGAGAAATTTGGGTTTTGCCCGAATTGCGGCGCCGCTCTGCAGGCTTTTGAAATGAATCCGCTGGCAGCGGCAGCACCACCTGTCGGACAGCCCGTTGTCCAGGAAACGGTTGCGGCACCGATTGAGGAGTTTGTGGCAGATCCGGTCGTCGAAGAACCGATCGAAATGATCGCAGAGGATGCACAAGAAGAGATCCTTGAGATAGACGAACCGGAAACAGAGCCTCAAATGATCACTGCTCCCGAACCGGTCGAGGAGATCGTTGAGGCTGTGGAGCCTGAGCCGGTCTATGAAGCAACGGAAGTTGCGATCCCTGCTGTGGCTGCGACGAACGTCTTCGTTCAGTCGACGCCCATCGACGTTGACCGCAAGGCTCCGATGTATTCCTCGCTTCCCATTGACGATGCTTTTCATGTAACGATCGTTGAGGAAAAGAATGTCGGCCAGAGACGAGTTCTGCTTGTGGGTGCGTTCGGTTTTATGATGTTCGTCCTTATGACGGGCCTAGTTTATAACCTCTTTAGTAAGGACCTTGAGGTCGGCTCGATCGACGATGATATTTTCAACGCCGTTATTGTCGATGACGTTCCGACGATCACCGAAGAGGAAATAGCTAAGAAGAATAAGGACGACGGTGGTGGCGGTGGCGGCGGTGGCCGCGACGAAAAGGAAGAGGTAACGCAGGGCGACCTCGCCGACCAGTCGAAAAATCCCACGCGTCCGCCGGATGCCAAGGTCTTTCGCAGCGACAACTTCGAATTGAAGATGCCGCCTCCGCAGACCGAGGGCAATAAGACATTTGACAAAAAGTTTGACCGCTGGGGTGACCCGAACGGCCGTTTTGCTAGTTTCTCCAATGGAACCGGCACGGGCGGAGGCCAGGGAAGCGGTACCGGAACCGGCCAGGGCAGCGGCCGAGGTACGGGAGCCGGCTCGGGAACGGGCTCAGGCTACGGCGGCGGACTAGGTAACGGGAATGGCAACGGTACGGGCGATGGCGACGGCGACGGCGGACCGCCACCGGAGATCAAGCGAGGCGTAACCCAGGGGCTGAAGATCCTTTCTAAACCGCGTCCGGGTTATACCGACGCAGCTCGTCAGAATAATATTCAGGGAACGGTTATTCTTCGGGTGACATTTCTTGCTTCGGGCCAGGTGGGCAGCGTGTCGGTCGTCAAGGGACTTCCGAACGGTCTGAGCGAGCAGGCGATCGCCGCTGCAAGGCGGATCAGCTTTGAGCCCGCGAAGACCAATGGCATCGGCCAGTCGGTGACGAAACAGATCGAATACTCTTTCTCGATCTATTGATCCGCGAGTCCGGAATCAATGAAAAGAGAAGGCCAACCAACGGCCTTCTCTCTTTTTGTCTTCGCTTCACGTGAGCCCCGTCAGATCGTGTCGTTCTCGTCCTTGGAATCCTGATCCAGCTCGAAGCGGTCACGGTCTCTTTCCTCGATCTTTTCCACGAAATCGAGAGGCTCATTGTCTTCGAAGTTAATACCCATCGCGTGCGCGTTTTCCTCGACATCCGACTGGTCCGGCGTAGGATTATCACCAAAAACGCTCTCGGAGCCAGATACATTCACATCTTCCCAATTCGCGGCGATATCACCGCCCGAATCCGCGGGCGACGCGGCTGTATTCTCCAAGAGACGCTCGGCTAGTTCAGCCGGTGCACCCGGAGCACTTGCGATCTCT
>CAYSMU010000095.1:2274-8920 GCA_964432145.1 uncultured Chloracidobacterium sp. | reverse complement strand
CAGGATTCCAAAGGTCCGCCTCTAGCGAAACGTCGGCCTGGATCTCGGTATAGATCTCGGTAGTCGTGGGCTTCCCGTCCATGAAGAACAGCACTTCCGGAGCGACCCAGCCGCCTTTCGCTTTCACGTACTTATTGAATTGCGTTTCCGCAACGCTCTTTTTGTCACGCCCGGCTGCCTGAATGAGCCGGACAAACAGGAGATTTTTCTTATCGACCCAGAACTGTGGCGTAGTCACGTCACCTTGTTTCGCGCCGACCACGTAAACGTCCTTGCCTTGCCATTTGTCCGAGTGGACCACCGAAAGATCGATGCCTAGCCCTTTGACCTGAGCGATCGTCGTTTCGGCGCTTTGGCAATAGGCGTCAAAGCCGAGCACCATCAGCGGATGCACGAAAGGCCGGGCCGGGCCAACCTTGCCGTCGCGAACGGATACTATCTTTCCGTCCGCGAACAAAATTCCGTCGCCCGTCTTTGAGTCTGCAAAATCGATACGGAGCTTTCCGGGACATGTCATGGCTTCATACCAGGTCTCATCGCTTGTCGTACCGTCGGGCTTGTGTGTGATCGTTTTCTGCACAAAGGTCAGCGTCTTGTACCACTTTCCGGCGTACTTTTTTTGCATTGCGGTGATCACTTCTTCACCAGTCTTCAGATCGGCCGCATATGCCGGTATCACCGTAAGAACCAACAACAATAGAGTCAATTTGAGAATTTTCATGTTAACTTTAACGTGAAATCGAACAAAAAGGTTTTAGCATTGCTCTAACGGCTAGTTCGCTTTCAGCCTTTTCAAGGCGTCGATCGAAGTCGGGAATTTAGGGTCGATCGAGAGGGCCTTTTCATATGCCGTTATCGCTTCGTCTCGCCGGCCAGCGTTTGCCAAAGCTTCGCCAAAGCTGTCGAATGCATTGGCTGAGTTTGGGTAAAGTTCGGTATTCACCTTGAACATCTCGATCGCGTCGTTAACTTTTTGCATAGCTATCAGGCGATACCCAAAAGAATTGATGTCGGCCTCGATGCTCTGATACATATTTGCCGGATCGTTCTTGAATTCCAGCGCCTTTGCCTTGAATGACTTGAGGTCGTTCGCTCTAAACAATTCGAGAGCGATATCTCGTAGCGTCTTTTTTGGCTGGTAATTGAAGATCGCCTGCATCGCCGTATCGATATTCTTTGAATAATCAGCAAAAGTGAGGGGGGCGGCAATGTGCGGCGGCGTCCATATTCGCTTATCAAGCTCGATGTTATCCTGATGCCAAAGAGTCGAGGCTCGCACGGTCATCTTGCTATTCGGCAACGTGAACCTGCGAGCATCGCCGTACATATTCACATGGCTGCCGGTCGGTTCGCCGACAAATGTCGCGTTTGTGAACTTCTCAAGCGCATTAACCAGGTTCTGGGCAGCCGAAAAGGTCCGCCGCCCGATCAGCACAAAGAACTTGCCTTTCTGATCGAGCTTTTCGAGTTGTATTATCGGCCGAACGATCACCGGGACCAGTCCGTTATTCCCTCCTCCGTTTTGCCTCACGTCGAGAACCAGTTTCTCAACATCATTGGTTTTGGCGGCGCTTACGACCTCTTGAAAAAACGGCGCAAGCGGCTTCTCCTGCATATCGAGCACTTGGTTGAGTTGGATGTAGAGCGCCTTTTGATCTTTGAGATATTCAAATCGATATCCGCCCGATTCTCCCCAATAGCCGTTTTCCGGGTTCTTCATCCAGGGCGGCGGAGTTCCGGCCCCCTGGCGTGCATCGATCCAGTCGAGTCCGACCGGCTTGCCGATCATTTCGCTTATTAATCCTTTTGGCTGCAGGTCAACCGTAAACTGACGCCCGTTCTTCTCTATCAGAAAGGGCACCTTTTCGGTATCAGTATCAGTGATGAAGCCAAGGGCCTGCAGCACCTCTGGCGAGCCGATATAAAGCGGAACGGCATTCTTGAGCCCCATCTCGTTCTCAGCAGGAACGTATTCGCTCAATTTCGCGATCACCTGCTCGACCGATGCGTTTCCGATCTTTACGATCCGGCCTCCGACCGCTTCGGAATATGCTTTGTCCGCTGCCTGAATGAACACACCTTCTTTGAAAACGTATATGCTGACTGGAAAGGTCCGAAATCTTTGTGTCGGCTCGAACAAAGGCACAAGACGAGTATGACCGTCGCCCACCATCGTTACGATCTTTGCGAACTCCATCGCGATCTGGTTCTGCGTCAGGATCGGGATCTTCGAATCGAGATCGCTAATTGCTTTCTCGAATTGTCCCCTGGTCATTGTGTGAAAGAGATTCTTATGCCGCTTTGGCAGTTCCGCGGCCAAATATCTCAGATCGTCGCGCCATTGTGCTGCAGACAATTCAGTCGCTGCCCCTTGAGCATACATTCGATTTCCGTTCCACCCGGCGAATGCACAAACTATCGCGATAAACACTAAACGTCTGACCAAAAAGGCAATTCGGTCATTCATAAGGCACTATTCTCCTAATGTGAAGTCATAGTGAGAACCCCGCCGGATGCAGATTTGTGACGCTTTTAACGGGGATCCTTCACTCTCATTTTCGGTCCGACAAGATAAACAGTGTCCTTAGTTTGATACTGGCAGGTTCAGGGACGGTTTGATCTCGCCTCTGTGGCAGGTCGTGCAGTTGATCGTTGGGGTCGCACTCTTGAGACCTTTAATACCCTTGAGCATTTCGGTGTTTATTCTCGCAACCATCGCAGACATTTCACGGGCGATCTGCTTTTGGGGCTTATCCTCAGCCTCCCATTTCTCCGGCACGTGGCAATGAGTGCAGTTGACGCCGAGCGAACGGGCAAAACCCAATTCCATAACCGACAGGAGTTGTCCTGCGGGCCTGTCCTTCATCATCGGAAGCTGGATATTTTTGAAAACGGCGGACGATGGTTCCTTTTCTCTGCCTTTGATCTGCTCGCGCAGTTTGGCGATGGCGGCTTTTTGATCAAATTCGACGGTGGCCGCGGGCGTCGGAGTCGGGTTTGTTTGTGCAGACGCAATATCGGCGATCGTTGGCGCCAGTAAAGTCCAGCCTGCGATCGTTATACAAAATGCCACTGCGGCCATGAGTGAAAGCGATCTAGTTCGGATTGCAGGCATTTCCTTCTCCCGTTATTTTTTCTTTGAATATATGAGGTCAAACGATGTCGTCCACGTTTTCCCTTCGTCGGCCGAATTCTCGCCGAATTGCCTTACGTCACCATTTGGCAGCCTGGAGAACGTCATTTTCGCAAGTGTTCTTTTTCCGCCGAGATTGTTGTCGGCGACTAAGACCATTTTCCCGTCTTCCAGGCCGCCGATGTAATGTGTGAAAATGCCGCGGTCCGACACCCACGTCTGGTGCCATTTCTTATCATTCTTATCGAAAATGTTAAAGCTCTTACCCTGGCCGCCGGCCCCGGCGGTCCAATTTTCGAAGATAATGCACTGGCCGAGTATCAATTGGACGCTGCTTGAACCTGCGGGCTGGCCTTGCGGAGTTTTGACGTCCCACTCGCCGATCCAGAAATCGAACTGGCGAAATTCGGGTGACGCCTTGCACGGACTGACCGCGAGGTCCGATCTTTTTACTAGTTCCTTAAAACCGGTGTCGTCTTTCCACGCAGCAAAATCTTTTTCCGCGATGAGCGTCTCAGGTGCAATGCCCCCCATGGCGAAACTCTTTTCGATGATCTCAAAAGCCTTTGCCCGGTCGTTCTCACGTGCGTAGGCGCGTGCCAGAGCGAGTGCATATACTGGATTGGGTGCTGTCGTAAAAGCCTTTTCGAGGCTCTTCCTGGCATCGGCGTTTCGGTTCAGATTCAGAAACGCTATCCCGAGCCGGTAGATTGCGCCGGGATTTGCCGGTTCAAGGGCGACGATCTTCTCATAAACTGCCGCCGCTTTCGCCCAATCTGACGCCTGATAATAACCGTTAGCCTCGGCCCGCATTTCGGCGGTTACGTTCACGGCCGGCTGACCTTGCGGTAAAGCCTGGAGAACGCAAAATAGGATAAAAACGGAGCCAACGGCAAACCTCACCTTCATAGATCACCTCGACCATCAATTTTCGGAATTACCTGCTCTGATGCTTAGCATAGATCATTCGTTGTCACGGCCCGGGCTGCAAATCAAAGGGTTTTTGCGGGCCAGGGCGCTTTTTGTAAGTGAATCTGAACGGTGGACGATTCATGATGAAACCGAACTGCTCAGCTGTGCCCTCGAGCGTGTTATCGTCGCTAAGAGTCGCGGTAAATACCGTGACTCCCGGTCCTCTTCCATTTCGCTCGCCCCACTGTATCTTTTGCGGACTCAATACCTTGACGAACATAATGTCGAGATGAAAAGCGTCGAACGTTGGAGGGATGACCGTATTTTGAGCAGTGACAAGTCCGTCTTTGACTACGAAATCGATCATCCAGACAGCGTCGTCGCGGCGCTCCCAGGAACCGATGAACGGCTTGCTGGCACTCACAGTCGGCGGTGGACGTGTAATCCACTCTTCAAAACGCGGATCGCGGCCCTTCTTGGCCACTTCTTCGGCCTCTCTCAGCCTGCGATCGACAGCGTTTGTATCGCCGTAAATGCTGAGGGCGTGCCTCGCCAACGCCAGAGCCTCGGCACCGTGCTGAACTGCCAGGTTTTGGTCCGCCGAGCTCAGCAGGACCTCAAGTGGTATGGCGACCTTGTAACCGTAACTATCCGATAGTGTCCGATATCGAAGTTCAAGTTCGGGAAGCGTGTAGATCCTATGTTCACGCACGAGATTGGGGGCATAGTCAGCGAAAAGCCGCTTGAGCCCTTCGTAGACGGCCTTAAACGCCATTGTCTCGTGCGTCTCGTCCCTGACCTCGATCTGAGCCCCGGAAAATTTGCCTGCCGATTTTGATATCAGGGAATTCCAGTCTTTACGCCAACCATAGAGATTTTCGATCGAGACGAGCCGCCCATTATTCTCCGCATTACGGCTCGCCATTGTGATGCATTTGTTCATGATCGGCTTTGCGCCGGCAAATCCCGATAAAGGCGCATCGATCGAAACAATCCATGGAAACAACCGCGGCCGCTCCGTCATCGCATAATGAGCAAATAATCCACCTTGCGAGTGTCCGAGGAGAATTCTCAGCGGCTCGGTGCGGTACTTGCCTTCAATAAGTGGAATGACCTCGTCAGCCAGAAAAGACAAAAACTTGGCCTCGCCGCCCTTACCGTATGCCTCGGGAATGGGCATGTCCCGGTTCCGATTTAAGTTCACGATGCCGACGACCAGGGCTTCGGGCATTTGCGGAATGGCGGAGTAGCCCGTCATAAAGTTCACGGTCTCGGCGGTAATAGGGGCTGTCCCCTCGCCGTCTAACGTGTATATAACCGGGTAACGTCGGCTGGCGGTCGAATACGACGTTGGAAGGTAGACTCTGAGTTGGCGGTCTTCGCCAAACACTTTAGATACCACGGTCAACGACTCTCCCGCGGCGAGAGGCTTAGTGGCCTTTACCTCGATGGCTGACTGAGCTTCGGACCGCTCAACCGCCAGGTCGAGAAAGCATATGGTAAACGCGAGAGCAACCACAAAGCTTATTCGAGTCGACCTCATTTGTTCGTTTTTCCTTTTTTGGGGAGAAACTCGGATGGGATGGGATTTGTCGGACGCTCATCATCCCAGCCGGCGAATGCGATCCACCACCGAGTCCCGTCCCAATAAAGCTCGATGCTGTTAACGCCGCGGCCCTTTTCGGTCTTATCGTCGTTGAAGTATTCGTAGGTCGAAAATACATGCGCGATGTTGCCGAACCGGCGTGTAACTCGATTTATTTCGCGTTCGTGAAAGCCGTTCTTGACGAACGATTCATTGGTCCCATTCACATATTGCTGGTGATTCATCACGCCCGCACGGATCTTGCCTTCCTGCTCACTCATGCTGACAAATCGGACGTCCGGCATATAGAGTGTTTTATCACGCGGCCACTGTCTCGGCTGTTCTTTCGGGCCGGAGATGGTTTCGTAAAACGCCTTGACGATGCCGTCGATCGTGGAAACATCCTTAGGATCGGCAGCTCTTGGTTCGATCTTGACAGCCTTCAGATCACGGTCGCATTGGAACTCGAGTGTCGAAGCTCCGTTCGCTATTTTCCATCCGGTTTCGGTGCGAACGAGATTGAATGTGTTCGTGCCGCAGTGCGAGAATGTGTCCCCGACATGGAAAGTATATCTGCCGGTGACTAACGCCATATCGCCCGAAACGCGAGCTTCAGGCGATGACATTGTTTCAATGAAATCGGCACCTTTTGCTTCTGAGATCATTTTCGCGAACGCTTCGCCGGTGAATATTCGGGTCTTCGAAAAGCCCTTACCGTCACGCGGTTTGTCGATGGCGACCAACTGGCCGTCCGCGGAAAAAACGGACTTGATCTGTTCGGCGTTCTTCGCTTTCATACCCGCGAAGAGCTGGTTGACCACGTCGATCGCCGATTGTTTGTCGTCCTGTGCAATAACTGATAACGTTGCAGCCAACATAATAGCCGCTGCCATTAGGCGATTCTTCATATTAGTGTTTTTCAATATACGATCCTGCTATCTTCGGAGCGATCTCATCGAGCCATCGGCTAAGTTCTGCCTGTGTGTACCATTTTCCCTTAAGCATCACGCCGGCCC
>CAYSMU010000095.1:0-2264 GCA_964432145.1 uncultured Chloracidobacterium sp. | reverse complement strand
ATCTTCAGTAGCCGAAATATTGTCGAGCGGATTCGAATTTAGCAATATCAGATCGGCCGTCCGGCCTTTCTGGACCGTCCCCGCCTTGTCGATCGTGCCGAAAAACTCGTGGGCGTTCCGAGTTCCTGCCGCGAGCACGGCGAAGTTCGACATGCCGGTATCCTTGAGAGCCTTCAGCTCGTGGTGGACGCCGAAACCATAAAGCCACAGAAACTCGGGCGTGTCCGAACCGACGATGATCTTGCCGCCCGCGTCGTGTATCGCCTTGATCAGCTTTTCGCGGAGAGCGACCCATCGAGCCCGTTTGTCGAGCGGAACCGTATTTATGAACCGGTTCCTCTTGTAGAAATCGAGCCATTGCTGCTGTACCTTCGCGGGATAAAACTTGAAATCTGGCTGTGCCCTTATCTCTTCCTCGGTCCGCAGGCGGCCGAACGAATTTTTCATAAAATGGTGCGTTGGATCGACGAATGGATTCGACGCAACCGTCTTTCGGGCGATCTCGGGAATTCTTGACTCGTCCATGTAGTCGAAGCTTTTCCAGTTATCGGGATTGTAAATGTAAAGGTCCGAGACCGAACCTTTCATCGGAGCATCCGGCTTGAGCAGCAGTTCCATGTAGCCGTCCAGATGCTCGATCTGTTGGCCCGCCTTCCATGCACGCTCGACCCCGACAAATCGGCTGTCCGCATGGCCGACGATGCGGATATTCTGTTTTTTCGCTTCATCTACGGCTGTTTCATATAGAAGGGACTTGAGAAAGGTCGTGATCTTGATGAAATCGTAGCCCGCGGCCTTCGACTTGCGGACGGCCTCTCGGGCCTCTTCCGGCGTGTTCACAACAAAGTTATTCCCTTGCTCGCGGCCCGTTAAATGCGGGCTCGCGACATAGATCGTTGGAGCGGCGATCTCGCCCGCCGCCGACCGCTCGCGCAATTTGAGCAGTTCCGGAGTGCCGATCATGAAGCGAACAGTCGTGACACCATTGGCGACCATCACTCGCAGTTCGTCCGGTGCGATCGAATCGGGATACTCGTCACTGTCAGATAGCAGATGCGTGTGCATATCGACGAGGCCCGGGATCAGGTATTTTCCTTTGCCATCAATAGAGACTGCACCTTGCGGGACCCTTACCCGGGACGAATCACCGATCTCAGTGATCACGCCGTTCTTAACAATGACTGTCTGATCCGCCAGTACGCGCTCACGATCCATCGGGATGACGCTGACTCCCACGAAAGCGGTGGTCTGGCTAAGAACTGAAGTGACGAAACACGCGATCAGCGCGAACATTATGCAGATCTTTCTCATAGTACCCGCTAATACGAAGGCTGACCGAAAATGGTTTCCGGTCAGCCACAAACTTTCGAGAGACATTAGCCTATTTATTTAACGACCTTTCTCGGCAGCTTGCCGTCCATCATAGCCGTCTGATAAGCGAACGCGGCGATGATCGTCGCGGACTGTTTCATATCGTCGGCCTGGATGCGGTCGAAATTGTCCTGGTTCGAATGGTGAGTTCGCGTATCGTACTCGACCGGATCCTGGATGAACTGAAAGCCCGGCAGCCCAATGGCGTCAAACGGCAGGTGGTCCGTGCCGCCAGTGTTCGAAAGGGTCAGCGTCTTTGCCCCGAGGTCCGCAAAAGGAGCGAGCCACGCCTCGAAGAATGGCCGCACCGCTGAATTGCCCTGCATATACACGCCGCGGATCTTGCCCGTTCCGTTGTCGAGGTTGTAGTAGGCCGAGAGCTTGTCGTAGTCGGCAGCCTTGGACAACGTTCCGTTCTTTTTCTCGCCAAAATGCTGCTTAACGTAGGCCGTCGAGCCGAAAATGCCCTGTTCCTCGCCCGACCACAGAGCGACACGGATCGTGCGCCGCGGTTTGAGGCCTGACGCGAGAATGATCCTCGCCGCCTCCATAACAGCCGCGCAGCCGGCACCGTTGTCGGTCGCACCGGTAGAGCTGTGCCAGGAATCAAGGTGTCGGCCGAGCATCACGACTTCATCCTTGAGCTCCGGGTCCGCGCCCGGGATCTCGGCGATGGTGTTGTAGCCCATCGGGTCGTCGTCGTAATACTGAGCGTCGATGTCGATGGTCATCTTGGGCTTTGCACCTTGATCGATCATGCGGACGAGGCGATTGTAGTCCTCGGTCGACATCGTCGCCTGAGGCATCATATTCGCTTCCCACTTCTTATTAAATGGTTGAAACGACGCGGCACCAAATATGTCCTCTAACGACTTGACCTCGCCCATCTCGAC
>CAYSMU010000094.1:0-8926 GCA_964432145.1 uncultured Chloracidobacterium sp. | reverse complement strand
ATCGAGCCCTGCGGTCGGTTCATCGAAAAGAACGATGCCCGGGTTACCAACAAGTGCTCGCGCGATGCCGACACGTCTCCGCATTCCACCTGAAAGCTCGATCGGCATTTTGTCAATCGCATCCTCGAGATCGACAAACTGAAGCATTCTGCGCACCTCATGCTCGACCTCATCTTCGTCAACACCTTCCTCGTGAAGCCGATATGCGACATTCTCATAGACAGAAAGCGAATCGAACAGAGCTCCTTCTTGAAATACCATTCCGATGTTCTTGCGGATCCGCATCAGGTCCATGTCATCGAATTCCGTAATATCTTGGCCCTCGATGAGTATTTTTCCGGCATCGGGCTTAAGGAGGCCCAGGATCAATTTGATGATAGTCGACTTTCCGCTGCCCGACCCGCCAAGGACTATCTTCGTCTCGCCACGCCTTACAGAGAAACTTACTTTGTCCAGGATCACCTGATCGTCAAAGGCAAGGTCCACATCAACAAACTCGATCGGCGGCAGCAGCCGTCCGGCACGAAGGTCGACCGGTGTGTCAGGTACGATCGCAGGTTCGACTGGAATGAACGAAAGATCGTTTGGCATAAAGCGTACAGAGCTTCGACTCAAAACAGTGTGCTGCTAAGCGCCGATTGCAATATCTTGGATAAAAAGAAATCGGCGATAATTACGCAGATCGACGATGCCACAACGGCCTGGGTAGTTGAGATCCCGACTCCGACCGTACCGCCTTTGGTCGTCAGTCCTTTATGACACGAGACCAGCGCGATGATGATGCCAAAGAATATCGGCTTCACAACGCCAGCTATCAGGTCGTCTATATTCGTGCCTGTCCGGACCGAAGAGATATACGTGTTCGGATCAAGGCCGTATATATATTTGGCGACCACGCCGCCGCCGATCAACCCAAAAAGGTCCGCCGCGATCGTGAGCATGGGAAGCGTTACAAGCAACGCGGCCAGTCGTGGCGTCACCAGCTTGCGCACCGGCGAAGTTCCCAGCGCACGCATCGCTTCGATCTGTTGAGAAACAACCATCGAGCCCAACTCGGCCGAGATCGATGAACCAACGCGCCCGGCCACCATAAGAGCCGTTAGCACGGGCCCGAGTTCGCGAATCAACGACGTCGCGACTCCCTGGCCCGCGTTGCTCTGGGCTCCGTAATACTCAAGTGTTGGATACGCCTGCAAAATTAGGACGCCGCCCGTAAAAAATCCAGTGAGAACGACAATGCCGAGCGAACCGACCCCGATCAGATCCATTTGGTTGATAAGTTCGCTGAAATAGCGCGGACGTTTCCGCAAACCCTTGATCGAACGCCAAAGAAGATCGGTGATCTCCTGGAGTTCGAGTAGGAATTTCGTCAGAAAGTTCATCAATACGATAGGGGACAAGTTGTGACGGGACAAGGATATAACGAAAGCCAGCCCGGTATCAACCAAAAGGAAAGGACCGCCAAAGTTAAGGCAGTCCTTCAGACTAAGATTTAAGATCAATAGCCCAGATCAATATGGTTTTTCCGGTCGAGTATTAAGATTTCTGACCGGCTGATTTACTGCCGGCCTAGTAGCACTGGCGGCCTCGCGTGAGCGCTCAAATCTTTGGCGCAAGTTGCGGAATCGAACAAGCTGTTCCGGCGTCAATAATCGCCTTACGGCGATCTCATTCATGAACCTGATCCGAAAAACCTCGGCCTGAGCGAGCTGCATATCCTTAAGACGAGCCTGAACGTCCGATTCGTTCAATTGATCAGCATAGATTGCCTCGTCTAGAGCCCGCGTCGCCTGTCTCAGGCGTGCCTGTGCAGCATCCATGAATGGTTTTCGCTCCATGTTGACCCGCCGAAGTCGCTGGATCTGCTCACGCGACAATCCAAGCTGCCGCAGCATGTTTGCCCTTGCGTCCACCGGTTGATTTCGGTCGGCCGGTGCTTCCGTATCGGGCTGTCCGACTGGCTTGTCCTGCGCAATCACGGGAGCCGCGAAACAAAAAGACGAAATCGCAAGAAAGAAGAATAATCCTAAGTGTTTCATAACGATCATCCACCAATACCGTCAAGAAGGTCTGAGAGCCTAAGGGAATCATCCTCATCATCCCCGAGATCGCTCAGGACCGGTGCCTTACCCTGCCTTCGTACCGAGATCTGCGATGCAACCGATCCATTTGAACGCCGACCGTCAGATCCTGATGCAGACCGCATCGGCCTGGAACGGCGTTCTGCCACTTTCGCTTGCGTAACCTCTGCCTTGGGCACACTGAAGGGCGAGTTCACTTGAGGGGCGACGACATCACTGCCGACCACAGCCACAGTCGGCTGTTCAGGAAGGGCAAGGCTCGGCACTGCGGAATTCGCCGCGACGAGCTTCTCATCGCCAGTCCGCGTTCCGAGGAACAACACGAGGCCCAAACCGATAACGACCGCGATGCCTGCGACAGCAGTCAACGGCGACCTAATAAATGCAAACATTTCGGCAAAGCCACCTAACCACGGAGACGTAACATCCGATAAGGCTTTTGAATTACGGCTATACGGGATAACGATCTCCGGCGTCGGCAAGTGTGCAAATTCCTCGCGGTGCCATTCAAATACAGAAAATCGGGCATCCGAAATCGCGGCAAACTCGTCCGTACACGCGGTGCACGAGGACAAATGTGCCTCAAACCGTCGACGTCCCGGTGCATCCATTTCGTCATAGATGTACGAGACCATCTCGTTCACAAACCCGCACTCTTTCTTGCCGTTCATCAACATATCGTCACCTGATCAGACAACCTCAACCGGCGTCCTCTCCAGTCTCATTTTCAACTGCTTCAATGCAGTATACAACCGGCTCTTGACCGTGCTTAACGGAAGTTCGAGCGTCTCTGAGATCTCTTGAAACGTCATTTCCTCGAACTCCTTCATTACTATCACCTGTCTCAGGTCGCTGGGCAATGCTCCGACCGCCTGGCGGACCAGATTCATTCTCTCGGCCTGCTCCGTTCGCCGAGCCGGGGACAGAAGGGGCGATGCGACGAAAACACGCTCCTCGCTGCCGTCTTCATCATCGAGAAAATCCTCAGCCCGTGTTTTTTGCCTCCGCTTCGTCGTCAGACACTGATTTACCGCGATCCGGTGCAGCCATGACGAAACCTTCGCCTCGCCCCGAAAATTGCTCAGATTGCGGTAAGCCGCGATAAAAGCCTCCTGGGCCGCGTCACGCGCGTCGTCCTCACGTCCGAGCATACCGAAGCACAGAGCGAAGATCTTTCGCTCCCACCTTCTTACGATTTCGCCGAAGGCATCTGGGTTTTCAGATACTGCCAATTCGACAAGCTGCTCATCGGATAAGTTTATAAACATCAACTCGTGTCTACGCCGCTCCGGCACGAGAATAATAGCTCAAAAATCCAAACTAATGCGAAAACTATTCGCATCCGGGAATTTAGACGCTGTGATCCAGCAAAAAGTCGACATTTTCGAAGCAAAACAGCATCAGCAACTATCTTTGGTCCCCGTAAACAAACCCACGGAAATCTGCGTTTAAGGTACGGACTCCTTAGAACGACATTTTTCGCGTGGACTGTTAACATTCTGCCGTTGCCTTACGTCTTTAGAATCGGCCAGGTACTTATGCCAGACAGCGAAATGATCCTCAGCCCATTGTCGATCAACGCCCGTGCCGCAACGCCAGCGGTAGATCCGGGGGACGTCAACGCACGGCTGGTCGAACGTGTCTGTCAGGGTGACGAAACGGCATTTGGCGAGTTGTACCGGGCATACGCACCCATGGTCCACGGCATCTTGCTGGCACGGATGCCTCACGGAGACATACAGGACGCAGTACAGGAAGTCTTCCTCGCCGCCTACCGGAATTTGAGCTCGCTGCGAGAATCGGCGGCTATTGGGGGTTGGCTGGCTCGACTGGCAAGGAATCAGGCGGTCGATCATTTCCGACGCACGAAGCCGACTGTGGAACTCGTGGAAGATATCGGCTCGGGCCCCGAACGATCGGACGAAACACGAGAGGTCATGTCGGCAATTCACAGCCTGCCGGACGCATACAGGGAAACTCTCATACTGCGGCTTGTAGAAGGGATGAGCGGTAAAGAGATTGCCGAACGCACCGGCCTGAAGCCCGAATCGGTCCGCGTGAATCTCAGCAGGGGAATGGAGATGCTGCGGCAAAAGCTCGGCATTAATGGAGCGAAGCGATGAACAACAATTATCTTTGGGACAGATCCGGCAACGATCCGGAGATCGAGCGGCTCGAAGATCTGCTCAGCGGATTTCGATACGAAGAAAGCGAGCCGCCTGAGCTTCCCGCGACTAATGTGTTTGTCCTTGATAAGCCGCATCCAGGTTGGAGTCTTCGCAAGATTTTCGCCGCTTCGGCGGGCCTAGCGCTTGTGATGCTTGCCGGCGTGTGGCTCCGAAGCGGCGAAAACCCCGCCGAACAGGCACCCGTGGCATTTACTGAAACCTCCCAGATCAGACCGTCCGTTGAATCGGTCGATACTCTTACTCGAATGGCCGTCCAACCCGACTCGATTGCTGCTCCTGCTGTACGCGCTGCTTCTTCTCGCCCAGTAAAAGGCCCCGCTCGGCCTCGTACGTTCAGGGCGAAAGCGTCTCGTGTAAAGAATTACCCGGCGCCATCTCTCACCGCCGAGGAGAGATACGCATTCGGACAATTGATGCTCGCTCTCTCGATCACGGGTTCCAAGCTTCGTATTGTCCGCGAAATGATCGACGGAACCGAGAATACACCGGTAATCGACAGATAACGCTTCTTTTGGAGAACTCAAATATGAAACTCACAACACTCAAACCAATTAAGATCGCGCTGATGCTAATCACGTGTTTCGCCGCCACTACGGTGAATGCCCAGGACGCGCGCCTGCAATTTGAAAAGCTCAGTGGCCTCGAGAACAAGGCCCGCGACGTCGTCGAAGTCAACGTAGATGGCAAACTGCTTGATCTCGCGAAACGCGTGATGTCGAAAATGACAGATCAGGACGCAAAGAAGGTCGCAACCGCGATCAGCGGGCTTAAAGGTATCTATGTTCGTGTTTACAATTTCGAGAAAGAGGGTGAATACAACGTTGCTGAGGTAGATGAGATCCGAGCTCAGCTTCACGCCCCGTGGGAAAAGCTTGCCAACGTCCGCAGCAAACGAAACAATCAGAAGATCGATGTCTTCACGATGTTCACAGGCGACGCGATGAGCGGCGTGGCCGTTGTTATTTCTGAAGCGAAGAGCGTTGCCCTCGTCAACGTGATCGGCCCAATCGACATCGACCTGCTCGTTGAGCTAAGCGGAAAGATGAACATCCCGCGTATCGATATCGAGACGGACGGCACCAAACCAAAACCAAAGAACGATCTGGAGTAGCGACCATGAAAATACGTAAGATAGCCCTTTCAATAGCCGGTGTCCTCGTATTTCTGACCGCCTTCGCGGCCACTCCGGCCATTGCAAAATCCAACGAGTTCGACAATGTGGCTCGACATCTAAAATCGAAGTACCGGGCAAAAAAGGTTCGTATGGGATTTGTATGGCTTGCGCGCCTTGCCGTCAGGGTCGTGAGGCCTGCCGGCGTCAAAAGCTTTAACGTCACGCTTTACGAAGACCTTAAATTCTCGCGCGACACTCTCGATCTGGAAATGCAAGCGGTAATGCGGGATTCCTTTGGCCCTGAATGGACCTCGGTCTTTCGCGTCCGGTCGCGTGACGGCCAGCAGGCATATATGTACATGCGTGAAGACGGGAAGAACATAAAGATCGGCCTCGTCACAATAGACAAGGAAAACGCCGCCGTCATCCGCGCTACATTCAGCCCCGAGAAACTCGTTGAGTTCATCAATAACCCGAAAATAATGGGAGTTTCCCTGGATGACGGCGATAAGAGGGAACTTGACAAATCCAAGGCATTGAAGGGCAATTCACCGGAGAGCAAATAAACACTGAACGTTAGTCAGTTACTGAAACTCCTCCGCCTATAGTTAGGCGAGGGGTTTTTTCTTTTTCTACCGACTCACTTTCAGTCCTCCCGCATATCCAAACGTGATATTATGCCCGGAAAGCATAACTCTGGAGCATTTTGGTCATGGAAATCAAATTAGCTACATCCTTTTGGCTACCGGCGCTGTTCTGCTGTGTGGTCATGGTGGTCCCCATCGCGACTCACGATGATTCATGCTGTTTTCAGGCTTTCAAGAACTGCGGGGTTTGTAAGGACGATCCGGACCCGATGAAACGAACCGAAAACCTGACCTATAGCTGGTGCGGCGTCACCGGATATTACGGTCAGAACCCGAACTCGCCCACCGCGTCAGCAAAACTAAGGTCCTGTCAGCAGTGCATCGACAAAGCCTGTCCGGTAAAAGGACCAGGCAAAGAGAATGAAGAACAACAAATAGACCGCAACACGATAGTCCAGATCCGTCCAGAGAATTCGAATTGGTCGTGGTGCAAGAGCCTTTTGTCATCGGTCTGGGTCGATGCAATGCCGCCGCGGGACGATATGGTTGCCATGGCCGTATACGACGACACGGGTCGCATGGGCGATCAATTCGCGCTGGGCGAGCGAGGTAAATTTCCCGGTCGAACGTGGATCCTCTCACCCGAGAACCCGTTTTACGGGAAGAGATATCCGTGGGAGATCGTTGTTTCGATGCCGGGAGCGATCGTTAAGCTCGAAAGCAACGCGAACCTTCGGTTGCCGTGCAAATCGCCTGAAAGCATCGGGGAACTCACGCGTTATCGGATAGAACTCGCAGGCGGAAAAATGAATTGGTTTTGGCAAACGGTGACGATGCAGCAGAATTACGATTTTCCGGAACTCTATGAGGTCGAAACAAAGGAAGCCATTGGCGGCGTTAAGGACGGGCTCACCTGGATCCGCGGCGATCTTACAGAACCTCGGAAACAGAAGTCCGCTTCGCAAGCCTTTTTGAATGCTTTTTATCAACCATTCTCCGATCCTGATACGGAACCCCTTGGCCAACCTCATATCATTTTCGACACAAGCACAGCCGGCACGACTCGAGTCACAGTCTATCGCGGAACAGTAAAGCTTACGCCCACGAACAGGGCTCTACGACCTGTAACGGTCATCGCCGGCCAATCTGTCGCTGTTAGCCGCACCGCCGTCAGCCCAATTTCGACCATAGCGCCGTCTAACACAGGTGCAGCGACTTTGGTTGGCTGTTATAAGGACACCAGTGTTTTCGACCTTGATGGGTTTCTCGAACGCAGCTCGCAAAACACGCCTGAACGTTGCATTGCCACGTGTAAGTTAAAGGGCTTCAAATTTGCGGGTGTCCAGTATGGTGAAAGCTGTCTTTGCGGCAACAGTTATGGACGATACGGCCCCGCGACGAACTGCAATATGAAGTGCACGGGTGACCCCAGTCAAAACTGTGGAGGATACGCATCGAATGCCATTTAATTGACCGGAGCCACACAAAATACGACAACACCATCGGGATGTGGGATCGGAAAGCGGTGGGCCATGATCAATGAATATGGTTCACGATCCGTATGGACACGCATCGGCGATAGCAGCGTATTTCATGCGGTTTACACTTATGCGGACGGCAGCCGTTTTGCCGACAAACCAAACGTGACGCTCGACGGCCGCACCAACACAGCCCGTATCGACTACGATTTTGGTATTGGCAACTGCATTTACACAGGGACACTGAGTCCCGACGGGCGTAGCGCCAGCGGAACATATACTTGCACGGTAGATCCAAGCAAAAAGTCGAAATGGAACGCCGATATATTTTGCCAGTAAGTCATCCCGCATAATAAATCGGGATCGGTAGTATCCGCATTTTGTCGTATTATCGGCATTATTTCCGGTTCTTAGAACGAAAAGGGACAAGGCAACTTTCTCGACACCACCTGAGGCTATCACCCGTAACCCTTGCGATCAGCAGAGTTAGAGTTTCATGGCAAGTAAAAGACAAAATGGTGAGACTGCCCTTAAGCCGCCTCACCACTTCGGTCCATGTTTTTGATACGTCCAGGCTAGTATGCGCGGGCAAAAACCACCCGCTTTGCGGAGGGCTGTCCCGAATAGACGCAGCTGCCCGATTCGAGCGTCGAAACGAGAGGGATGCACCGGATCGTCGCTTTTGTCTCCTGCTTGATCTTCTCTTCGGTCTCAGAAGTGCCGTCCCAATGGGCCATTATGAAACCGCCTTTCTCGATCTGTGCCTTGAACTCGTCCCATGTATCGACCAAAAAGGTGTTTTCCTCGCGAAATGTCATTGCCCGTTGATAGATGCTCTTTTGGATCTCGTCCAAAAGTGAAACAACCCGCGAGGCGACACCTTCGATAGGCTGCGATTCCTTGGTGAGCGTATCTCGTCGAGCGACCTCGACGGTACCGCTTTCGAGATCGCGCATGCCAAGGCCCAGCCTGACCGGTACGCCCCGAAGTTCATATTCGGCGAACTTCCAGCCCGAGCGCTGATTATCGCTGTCGTCGTATTTGACGGATACGCCTGCGGCCCTAAGCTCGGCAACGATCGGTTCGACCTTCTCACTGATCGCTGCGAGGTCCTCGGGCGAACGGTAGATCGGAATGATGACAACCTGGATCGGAGCAAGCTTTGGCGGGAGAACAAGGCCGTTGTCGTCCGAATGTGCCATGATAAGAGCACCCATTAGTCGGGTCGACACGCCCCAACTTGTCGCCCAGGGATATTCGAGCTGATTCTCCTTGTTCACAAACTGCACATCGAATGATCTCGCAAAATTCTGCCCCAGAAAGTGCGATGTACCGCACTGCAGGGCCTTTCCGTCCTGCATCAGTCCCTCGATGCAATATGTGTCAACTGCACCGGCGAAACGCTCGTTCGCGGTCTTTACGCCCTGAAGAACGGGCACAGCCATCCAGTTCTCGACGAAGTCCGCATAGACGCCGA
>CAYSMU010000093.1:0-8961 GCA_964432145.1 uncultured Chloracidobacterium sp. | reverse complement strand
GGCGACACCGAAATAATCGGGGCACCGAACCTTCCGGAGGGCAATGGCGGCTCAATCCCGGGAGCGGCCTACATTTTTGTTCGTAACGGAGCTTCCTGGGCCTTCCAGCAGAAATTAACCGCTCCCGATGCTCCCGCCGGTAACGGAAATGCCTTTGGCGACAGCGTAGGTATTTCCGGTGACACAGTTGTCGTCGCAGCTCCCTGGCACGATGACCCCGAACCTAATTCCGGCGCGGCATACGTGTTTGTCCGAACCGGGACAACCTGGGCGCTCCAGAAGAGATTTACAAATGCCGATACCCCATTGGTCAAGTTTGGCAAATTGGGCTACAGCGTGGCTATCTCGGGTGATACGGTGCTTGTCACGGGATTTGGCTTCGTCCAATCTTCTCCTCATCGCGACTTCGTCCATATTTTTGTTCGCGAGGGGACGACATGGACGATCCAGGCGACGCTCATCACAGGGGGCGACGACAGTTTTAGCACAAGAGTAGCAATATCTGGCGACACGGCTGTCATCGGGGATCCTAACAGGGCCGGCACAAGGCAGAATGCTGGGTATATCTATGCACGATGCGGGACGGAGTGGACACAGCAGCGAAGACTGACGTCGAGTGGCTCAGCCTTTGATGATTTTGGCGGCAGCGTCGCGATCTCAGGCAATGCGGTCATCATCGGTGCCCCTGCCGACCAGATCGCCCAGAATCAGACAGGATCGGCATATATTTTCGTCACAAACGACGGTACAACTTGGACACAGCAGGCAAAGCTGACCGGAGCTCTCCACCGTCTTGATTTCGGCCGGAGTGTAGCGATCTTAGGCGATACGGCGATAGTCGGAGCATCGAATGGAACCTTCGCAGGAGGTACTCAAGCGGGAGCGGCGGAGGTCTTTGTTCGAAGCGGCACGACCTGGACTCGTGACACTACCATAACTGCCAGTGACGGCCAACCTGGTGATGGATTCGGCTCCGGCGTGGCTATTTCGAGTGACTCACTCTTAGCCGGTGCTCCGTTCGACGATATCGGCGCCACTCAAACAAATGAAGGGTCGGCTTGGGCCACAGACCGCATCACGGCAGAACCGCCTCCGTCGTCTTCTCCGTGCGACGATGATATTGAGGTAAATATCACTACCGATCAGGTGGATGCCGATCTAGACGACGACAAATGCGACGTGGATCTGGTCATGGCGGAGAACCAATGCAGTCTTAGGGCCGCGATCCAGACCGCGAACGCTAAGGAAGGACCGGACGAGATCGTGTTCAACATCCCCGGCGGCGGCGTCCAGACGATCTCGCCAATAAGCGAACTGCCGGCAATAACTGAAAGGGTAACTGTTGACGCGACTACTCAACCCGGCTATGTGAACAAACCTGTTATCGAACTCAACGGTATCAATACCGCGATAACTTCGAATGGCATTGTTTTTGCCGCCGACAGTAACACCTCATCACTTAAAGGATTCACTATCAATCGATTCGGCGACGCGGGTATTGTCATCAATGCGGACGAAGTTTCCATCACAAAGTCGTTTATCGGCATATTTTCCGATGGCATCGCCGAAGATCCGGCCGGTAGACAGCGTCGTGGAATCCTTATTACGGGTGCAGACAATACGATCGGAGGGCTGCGCGACGCGGTTGAACCGAGTACGGGCTCGAATAACCTGATCGTGGGAAATTCTGTCGAGCAGATAAAGGTCATCGGTAGTTCGGCGACCGGCAATAAGATCCTCGGGAACTCGATCGGCTTTTCACTCGCCGACGATCCTCGGGTTAGGCTCGAGGAGGCCGACGGAATTATTTTAGATACTGGATCATCGGGAAATCATGTCGGCGGCAATGGGGATGAGATGCTTAGAAACGTCATCCAAGGTCAGATAGCTGTTATGATCCGTGAGTCTGACGGGAATTTCGTTACTAACAATGGCATTGGCAACAGTGCGGCTGGAGTCGCTATATTCTCAGGTGCAAACAATACCATCGGTGGTCGAGTGCTTTCAGAAAATTCATTTACGGACCGCAACCTCCTCGCTAACAACATCTTCGGAATTTTCCTCACCGATCTTCCCGAGGTCCCCCCGGAGCTCTTTTCAAATTCACCTGAGGTAGACGACGAGGACTGCAAGGCGGCTACCGAGGAGCACAACAGACGGATAAGCGGTCGACGTCGATCTCATAAGGGAGCGGTTCGTACAACGGGCAACAGGATTTTGGGAAATCTGATCGGAATACGCAATAACGCTGATGCGATCGATGACTATAGCAACTGTGTCGGTATAGCCATCTCGGAGGCCTCCGGTAATTTTATAGGCGCTGACGAAACGGGGTTTCTCAATTTTATTAGCGGTAATAAAGAGGGCGGAATTATTATCGACCATCTCGGTGCTGAAAATGTAATACGGAGAAACTATATCGGCACCAAACGGAATGGAACGGAACCGCATCCGAACAAACACGGTGTCAATATTCAGGGAAATGGAAATCGTGTTGAAAACAACAATATTGCTGGAAACGCTGACACCGGGGTCATAATTACGCAAGGCACCGACGAGGATCCGATCCCAACGGGAAATGTTGTTCATAACAATCGCATCGGTTTGAGTCTGGGATTGATGATCCCGAACGTAAACGGCATTCAGGTTGATGGCACTTCAAATACGCTCTCCGCCAATAACATCGGCGGCAATACAATCGCGGGAATCCAGATTCTAAATGACTCGAATTTCATAACTGACAATCTGATCGGCACGGATGGAACCGGAACAGAACCGCGGCCTAACACTGAATTTGGGATCTTCGTTACCAGCTCGAATAATGTCATAACTGGTAACCTGATCTCTGGTAACGGCTCCGGGATCGCGATAGCACGATCTCCGGAAACTCCCGATTTTCCGGCTGATAACAACAGGCTTGAGCGAAATTATATAGGCACAAACTCCGCGGGGACAGCAGCGCTCCCAGGCCAACTCGTGGGGATCGGCGTCGTGAATGGAGCCTCGTCGAACATCATTGGCGGGACCGGCCCTAACGTCAAAAATGTTATTTCAGGCAACACCGGGCCGGGTATTTTAGTTCAACCCGGAACATCGGCTGGAGCAACTGTACCTAGGTTCAACAAGATTCAGGGCAACTACATTGGCTCAGATGCCGCAGGAACAGCTGCAATACCAAATGGGGGAGATGGGGTCTTGATCGATGGCGCGTCTCAGACCCTCGTTGGCGGTTTTGGGACAGATATGCCGGGTGCTCGGAATCTGATTTCGGGGAACTTCCGTGACGGGATCCGGCTGTCGCGAGGTGCTTTGTTGAATAGGATCTCGGGCAACTACATCGGTACAAAAGCGGACGGAACGAGCGCCCTGGGTAATACCGAGCGGGGGATTCGCGTAGGCGACTCCGTTTCCGGCACGATCATCGGCGGACCCGAGCAGAACGCGGGTAACACGATCGGCTTTAATGGCTCAAACGGGATTTCTCTAACGAATGATGCAGGTAATAACAACATCATCGATCCGAACCGCATCTTCGGGAACGTGCTGGCTGGCATCGATATCGGCGAGAATGGCTTTACCCCGAACGATCCGACTGACGCCGATGTTGGGCCGAACAAGTTGCAGAATTATCCGACGATGACGCTCTCGATCGTTGGCGGCGATCTGATCGTGAGCTATCAGGTCGATTCGGCACCCGCAAATTCTTCGTATGGCAGCAGCGGCATTTATGTCGAGTTCTTTGAGGCAGACGCGACCGGTGCCGGGCAGGACTTCCTCGGTTCTGATCATTATCTGCTTAGCGATTACACGAACGGCGCACCGGGTACGCGGCAGAAGAATCTGGGGAATGCCGCGGCACTCGGCATCGTTGCCGGCGATCGGCTCACGGCGACCGCGACTGACGCGGATGGCAATTCGTCGGAATTCATACCGGCGGTCAGTGCACCGGCCGGAGTCGGGTTTGAGGGCGATGTTGCTCCGCGTCCGAATGGTGACGGTGTTGCTTTATCTACGGACATCACGCAATTGCGGCGATTTGTGACCGGGCTTGATACTCCAGGTACGACGACGAATGAGGCGCAGCGAGCGGATTGCGCTCCGCGCACGACATTCGGTGACGGAGCGATCACGTCTGGGGATGTGGTCCAGGCTAGGAGGTATGTGACCGGCCTTGACCTGTTGACGCCGGCGGGCGGGCCCACGGCTACGTCGATCATTCCCGAATCCGTCGCAGCCATGGTCGGCGACGTTTTTCCATATTCTTACGAACGTGAGCTACGAGTCGGCAAAATAAAAGAGTTGAGCGGCGGAAAACAAGTCTCGGTTCCGATCGAGATTATATCAAACGGCGATGAGGTTGCTATTAGCTTTACGCTCGAGTACGACCCATCAAAACTAAGCGATCCCCGAATCACGCTTGGTGAGGCAGCATCTTCCAATTCGACGCTGACCGTCAATGCCAATAATGAAGGCCGCATCGGGATTCTTATGGATTCGACCGAGGCGATCCGGGCTGCGGCCGTCTCAAAGCGGCTGTTGATCGTGATGTTTGACGTTATTGCAAAGGGCGAGATTCGAACAGCGTTAAGGATCACCGGCTCGCTCGCCGCCAACGGAGTCTCAGACGCCTCAGGGAATTTGCTGACGGTTAGACACACTAATGGCAGCTTAGAAATAAACCGCTAATAACAAAGGAATGCTTGTTTTTTGGGGCCGAACGAGTGTTCGGCCTATATTTTTGTTTCTTTTTTGGCTGACTTGCCGTCATTTCTACGCATTTAGAGGTGCACAAACAACTTCTCTTAGAGACATTTGGAGACAAAGACCATGGCAAAGCACTTGAATATCGGTCGCGGAAATTCCGTTAACGTAACCCTAACTCTTGTTCTCATGGGCCTCTGGTTGGTGTCGGGTTATTGGATGCGATCTGAAGCGGCCCCGGCCAGCCCTATTGAGATCCTCGCGGACGGGGATCTGGATCTGACTTTTAATGGAACGGGCAAGGTTACGACCGATATCGCGACCGGCAATGACACAGCACGAGCAATGGCAGTGCAGCCGGACGGTAAGATTGTCGTGGCTGGCTTTTGTATCGCTACGAATACTGACATCTGTCTCGCCCGTTATAACCCTGACGGAACGCTCGACACATCCTTTGACGGTGACGGAAAGGTGATCACGCCTCTCGGGACCAGTAATGACACGGCGTTCTCCGTAGCCATACAAACGGATGGGAAGATCGTAGTTGGCGGCTCATCCGTTCAGAGTGGCACGACACGCGGAGTAGTTGTGCGTTACAACCCGGATGGAACGGTGGACACAACATTCGGCACGAGCGGCGTTACAAGTACTACCAATTCCGGTATCGCCACGGTTCGAGGAATTGCGATCCAAACGGACGGCAAAGTCGTTATCGTCGGGGATCGAAGCATTGATGGTTTCGCGATAATACAGCGGCTGAACGCAAACGGGACGTTTGATTCCGCCTTTGGAAATTCGGGCAGCTATACATTTATTACATTTGGAAACGGACGCGAAGATGTTCTCAACGCCGTCGCCCTACAGCCTGACGGCAGTATAGTTGCAGCAGGATCGAGCGCGAGCGGGACTACCGATACAGCGATCGTCAGGCTGACCAGCGGTGGACAGTTCGACACAACCTTTAGCGGTGACGGGCTCTTCTTTCAAAGCGTTGGGTCAAGTGATGCAGCAAACTCCCTTGTGATCCAACCAGACGGCAAGATTGTCACCGGTGGCGTCGGTACGGCTAGCCTTGCCATGCTTAGGTTTAACACCAACGGGACATTAGATACCTCATTTGAAGCGGACGGCATCGTCATCACAACGATTCCGAGCCTGACCTCGACCGCCAACTCGATCGCACTCCAATCAGACGGCAAGATATTGCTCGCGGGCAACGCTGGCAACGCATCCGTAAGTGATTTTGTCGTCTTGCGTTACAACAGCAATGGCTCGCTGGATACGACCTTTAGTACAGACGGCATTGTGACCGTGGACTTTGCCGGAGGATCGCTCTCGGAGATCGCCTATTCAGTAAAACTCGACAGCAGCGGACGAATAGTTTTGGCTGGGTTGACTAATGGCCTATTTGGAGTCGCACGACTGCTTAATACGTCAGGAGGCACGCCCACACCGACGCCGACAGCTACTTCAACTGCAACTCCCACCGCGACACCAACAGCAACCCCAACGGCAACGCCGACAGTCACTCCAACACCGGACGGGTTTGAGGGTGATGTTGCTCCGCGGCCCAATGGAGACGGAGTCGTTTTGTCTACGGATATAACGCAGCTGCGGCGATTTGTGACCGGGATTGATATTCCGGGTGCGGGGACTAATGAGGCTCAGCGTGCAGATTGTGCTCCGCGGGCGTCGTTCGGTGACGGAGCGATCACGTCGGGCGATGTCGTCCAGGGCCGCCGATATGTGACCGGGCTTGATCCTTTAACGGCTGCAGGAGGACCTGCAGTTTTAGCCTCGACTATTCCGGAAACCGTTTCCTCGTTTATCGATGAGGCTTACAGATCCCTATTTGGACGCGAGATGCGGGTCGGCGAAGTGGTTTCGAATTCGCGCACCACTATAGCCGTCCCCGTCGAGATCACTCCATACGGCGATGAGGCAGGAGTGAGTTTCACATTTGAATACGATGCAGCAAAGCTCTCGGATCCAAGTGTGGTGCTCGGCGAAGCGGCGCCTGAAGGAGCCGTGCTTACCGTGAATACGAACGAGAGCGGCCGCATCGGCATTCTCATTGATTCTACGGAAACGATGATAGCGTCGGGCGTCCCAAGGGCAATAGTAGTGGTTACGTTCAGCATTCGGCCGAGCGCAGACGGCGACACCGCTTTTTCGCTAACGGGATCGCTCGCACCTCAGAGCCTGACCGATCAGGACGGCAATACGCTGGCCGCGCGTTACGTGGACGGCGGCATTGCTGTTGCATCTCGTTAGCCATTGGACCTGTTATCCTCACAAACCGAAGGGCAAGGCCGACGCCTTGCCCTTCGATATCGGACTTGTTGGTGCAGCCGACGCTTCAGTTCGGCTCCGCTTTAATCGGACAGATATTCTTGAGCCTGAAAGCTCTTGCGCAAATGGCGGTTCGGGCGTAATCTACAGAGACATTTTACAGAAACCAGATCCACCGAGTTCGCACTCGGGGTTTGGAGCTTTTACCGGTGCCTGGAGCCCCGCTTGCGTTCGTCATACGGGGAGTGCAGGTGGAAGACAGATCAAGGGAGAATATATGGTGCGCAGATTATTGTTTACGGTCCTGGCCGCGGCGATCGCAGTTTTGGGTTTTATTTTCATTCCGTCGTCGGGTGCAAAAAGTAGTATTCCGACCGTTACCGGATCCGAGGAACTTGGTATCGAGGTTAGCCAGACGACAGAGATCTTAGATTCAAGGCCGGTGAGGGGGCCTTCGAATCAGAGTCCGGCCGCCATTCTGATCGTTGACCGAACTGATGATAACGGTGCAGCCTCGGCATGCACGGCGGCGGCGAATGACTGTAGCCTTCGCGGAGCCATAGGCAATGCTAGTGCGTCGCCGGCAGATGACGTTATTACATTTGACCCGGCCATATTCGGCTCGCCGCAGATTATAACGCTTGGCGGAACTGAGATGGTGATAGCCAATAATGGCCTTCTCGCCATCAACGGGCCCGGTGCAGGGTCGCTGACAGTCAGCGGCAACAACGCCAGCCGCATTATCACAAATAGCGCCGGCGCCGTGACAACTATCGCAGGGATTCGCTTTACTGCCGGCAACGGAGTCGGGGCTGCGAACACAGGACGTGCAGGGGCTGTTTATAACAATGGCGGAAACCTGACCCTTGCCAACGTAGTGATCACGGGAAATACCGCGTCAAACGGAGGAGGCACGAATAACGCCGGAACCGGAAGTATCATGACGGTAAGCAACAGCGTGATCTCGAACAACACCTCGACCTCCTCGGGTGGCGGGCTGCAGAACTTCTCGACCAGTACTCTCAACATTATTAATTCCGAGATCAGCGGTAATATCGGTGGTTCAACGACCGGAGGTGGTGGAATTCAGGGCAATGGAACGGTCCGGATCATCAATTCGACGGTAGCTAACAATAACGCAAATGCCGGCGATGGCGGCGGGATCATATACAACGGTGGAACGGGTAACTCTTTAACAATTACCAATTCGACAATCTCGGGTAACTCTGCCTTTGACGATGGGGGAGGGGTTTTTCGCTCCGGGACAACGTCCACCGTATCGATCCAGAATTCGATCTTTGCATCCAACACAAATACCGACGGTTTGTCGCCTGATGTTTTTGGTGCGTTTACATCTTTGGGCAGTAATTTGATTCGGGATGTCGGTCCCGCGACTGGATTTACCGGACCTGGAGATCAAGTCGGAACGGCGGGAACACCAATAAATCCTCAGCTGGGTGCCCTCGCCAATAACGGCGGAACAACACGTACGTTTTCGTTATTGCCCGCGAGCACGGCGAGAAACGCGGGAAATAACGCCCTGGCACTCGATCTCCTCGGCAACCCGCTGACTACCGATCAGCGAGGCGTTGGATTTCCGAGAATTGTTGGCGGTACAGTCGATATCGGTGCATTTGAAGCGGCGCCGTCCGGCCCACCTCAATATAATATCATCGATATCGGCGTCGTGCAGCCGGGCGATACGGCCTCGCAGGGGCTTGGCGTCTCGATCGGCGGCGTTGCTGTCGGGCGGTCGCTCAGGAGCGGCGGTGCTCAGGCATTCCGCTGGACGCAGGGCGGCGGCATCGTCGGCCTTCCAAATATCGCGGGACGGGCATTTGCGGTTTCCAATGCAGCTAATGACAGCGGTGTGGTTGTCGGCACGGGAGCCACAACGGCATTCGGTTCGGGTCGTCTTCCGCTTGTTTGGAATAATGGAGTCGTCTCGCAGCTTCCTTTGCCGGCGGG
>CAYSMU010000092.1:0-9026 GCA_964432145.1 uncultured Chloracidobacterium sp. | reverse complement strand
CAAGCGACGGGTCGGGCGTGTCATTAGTGATCACCGTCGTCGTATTCGCCTTGTTGACCGTGTAGTTCAGCGTTCCCGCACTGCCGTTGAAACTTACGCTGCCGCCGTAGATCGCGACCACGTTGCGAACACCTGCAGGAAGCGCCGGAAGGCCCGCCTGAGTGCAGGTCGCTACGCCGGATCCATTGAGCGGAGTATTCACACAATACAGATTGCCGTCGATGTTAAAGCTCACCGTGCCGGTAGGTATCGGCCCCGGAGGAACCGACGCGACCGTTGCGGTAAAGGTAACCGATTGCCCAAAGACGCTCGGGCTTACCGGCGACGCAGTAACCGTCGTGGTAGAGTCGAACGGCGAGGACTCAATGCTCACATAGGACACCGGTGCCCTGTTTGTAAACGTCATTACGCCTGCACCGGGAACTCCCGGAACGAATGCAAACCCAGTTGTACCGGTAAAGTCAACATTCAGATCGTCACCCGGCAGGGTCGGCAGAACCGGTGCTCCTCCGTCCACGTTGATAGCGATGTTAGTCAATGGAGCAACATTGATCGTGTCATTTCCGGAGCCCGCGGTAACGTCGACCGCCTCGATACCCGAAGAGTCTATCGGGCCACCTAAGAAATTCCTATATGTGGTAGTGGCCGCATTTACTGTCGCGAGCAGATGTCCGGAGCCGTTGACCGCAAGGGTGATCGTATCGCCCGCCCCGGTACCCGGAACCAGTATCCGATCGTCTAAAGAGACGCCGGCGCCAGCCCCAACATTGTCTGTACCGCCGTTTCCGATAAAAGTATAGTTTCCGGCACCGCCATCGAACGTATCATCGTCACCGCCGCCAACGAGAGCATCGTTGCCGTCATTGCCATTGATCGCGATCGATCTCGGCCCGGCTACGGTACCGCTGGCATTGATCTGGTCGTCATTGTTACCGCCGTTTAAGGTCGTATCCATCGTTCCCGAAGTATACGAATCGGTGATCGTATCGTTTCCGGCGTCTCCATTGACAAGCAACGACTCGAGACCTGCAGTCTCGATATCGCCGCCGATGAAATTGGCATAGGTCGTAGTAACGCCATTGACGGTAATCAAAAGATGGCCTAATCCGTCAGGTGCGATCGTTATCGTATCGCCGGCCGCCGTACCAGGCACAATGATCTGATCGAAGATGGACGTACCTGCCCCCGCGCCGACATTGTCTGCACCGCCATTTCCGGTGAAAGTGTCGTTTCCGGCTCCGCCGTCCATCGTGTCGTCGTCGCCGCCGCCAACGAGAGCATCGTTGCCGTCGTTGCCGTTTAGGCTGATCGACCCGGGGCCCGCGACTGTCGCACCCGCGTTGATCTGGTCGTCGTTGTCATTACCGTTTAAGACAAGCAAATAGGACCCTGATCTGGCTAATGTACTGACAGTGTCATTACCTTCATCGCCGTTGATCGTCAACGAGGTCATCGCGGCGGGAACATTTGAAACATTGACCGTCATATTGTCCCCCAGATCGCCGCCCATAGTACCGTCACCGCCGTTTACCACGACTGAGGTCTTGTTATCAAAATCGATCGGCTCGAAGGCATCGACGGCAACTCGCAGTTGTGGAGCGGCGGCACCATTAGTTACGGACGTGATATTCGCCGCATCGGTTCCATTGACCGTCAAGCTTCCCGCGACAACTGTGTCCACGATCGGTGCGAGACCGGTGAATCTTATATCGACCGGGTTCGGCCCGGTAAATCTAATGAGGCCGTCGCCATTATTACCGGGACCTGCGCCGATCGGAGGCGTAGTCGTTCCGACAAAGTAAGTCTCATTAAAGCCGGGACCGCCACCGCCGAGGAGATTCATATTGTCGCCTGCCTGACCGCCGCCGTTGAAATCAATACCGCCAGTCGGTGCAAAAAGGCCGCCCGCCGGGTTGTTGATCGTAAACGTGTCGTTCCCGCCCATGCCGTTAAATGTAAAGCTGGCTATACCGCTGAACGATACTGGCGGACCGCCATCGAGCGTGAAACTGCCCGAATTCGGTCCGGTCGCCGTAATTATCAGCACGTTATCGATCCCAGTGCCGTTAAAGACAGGACTTCCGATCGTCACTTGATAATCCTCGACCTCGCCATCCGCCGCCGCTCCAGTCGGGCTGGCGATCTCACCGCCATTGGTCGCAATACGGACGCGCGCGAAACTCGTGCCGATACTAGCTCCTCCGGGTACCGGAAGGGCGGGAAAGACATTCGCTCCCGGACCGACCATTGCCTGATTAAGAAGCTGTTCGCCCGCATCGTTCCAGTCGCCGTCGCGATTGAAATCGACCCAAAGACTTGCGGGAACTGCCACTCCGGTCGTCGCATTGATCGTGACACTTGCGTTCGTTCCCGCAATAAAGGATGCCGGCATCGTGACGCCGTCCTCATCTGTTCCGTCGCCGGTCGCCGTTGCATCTGGCTGGCCGTCAGCCTCAGTATCCCGCGTCGCCCCGAGTCCGGGCCCGGTCGCCGTGTGACGCGCACCGTTATCAGCAATCGTCGTCGGATAGCTCGAAACAAACCCCGACTGTGCCGCGGTCGGTGCATCGCCGAAATCGAGCGCGGCCGCAGGAACTCCGTAATAGCACCGCAGGCTTTGTGTATATCCATTGTCATTGAACGTGCCCCAGATATGGTTAAACCAAGTCACCCGCGGCTGGGTGGAGCTACATGTGTAATAGGCCTCCATCTGAGGAGTGTGCGTGCCAGTTAGAGCCTGGCAGAAACCAACCAGATCGGTGTAGCTTGAGTTCGTAGTGCTCCAAATCGGCCCGCAGGAGACTCCGTTCGGAAAGTACATGCCATCCACGGTCAAATTTTGGCACTCGGTATAAGCAGGATTGGAGTTGTCCACGCTGCCGCAAAGGACCGTTTTTCCGTCGACCGTCTGCGACGATTGGAATTGAAAGTCGTTGTAAAGCTGGATCACGATATCGGCACCTGCACAGCAGTTCGCCGAAGGGCTGGCAAAATTTACGACGTTTGCGTTAGCACTCGTAGCGTCTACGCCGCCCTGTGAGAACGGGGTTGTCCCAAATTGCCATTGGCCGCCGACATCGGCGATCGCGCCGATATAATACGTGTTTCCCGGTGTCAACGTAACAGCAGAGAATGGCGGCGAGACCTTAAAGGTCATTCCGTCGTCGGAAAATGGTGCCGGTGTCGATTGAAAGATCAGTGTTCCATTTTGAAAGACCAGAAACTTCAGGTTCCCCGCAGAATCGAGATCTACCATCGCCCCGATCTTGTTGATGCTGATCGTCGACGTGACGGTGAGATTTGTCAGCGGGCTGTCGCCGCTGCCCCTGCTACTAGAAGCGTTGGCTTGGGAAGAATTATCAAAGATCAATCCCGGTGCCACTGCCGGGCTCTCAGCCCTCTGATCCGGCGAGATGCTCCGCTTGCTGTCGGGCTCACACCGCATCGGATCATCAAAGGCACGCGATAGGTCACACTCCTGGGATGGGGATCCCAATTCACTATCGGAAGCAAAATCATTCGCGGGCTCGATTGCCGAAACATTTCGAGTAGTTCCTGTCCCAAAGACATCTAACACTGAGTTCACGAGCGAAAAGCCTGCCGCATTTGCCCCGGCCGAGGCCAGTGTAAAGACCAATGCGCAGATAATGCCGGCGAGGATTGTGCGTTGAAGGATTCTCAAAATTAGTTTCTTTGACATGGTAGACTCTCCGATTCGAAAATGTGTGACGGGCAAGAGGTGCTCGACCTGACGCTCGAGCAACCGCATTACGCGATAACGAAACAAAAAATGGCTAAGTGCTTTTTACTGAAGTCAGTATAAGTATATTTGGCAGAATGTCAAAAACGTTTTTCCTGCGTTTCTCCGTGTGCGACCGCAGCCGACCGGACAGAATCGCGGAATGCTTATCGGCGGATCGCTGCATTATCGGCGGAATGCGACATTATCGGCGGATCGTTATTCCCATCAGGGTCGTTTGGTGCTAGGTTGATGCATGACAAAGGAGCGGAGACCTTTGTCGGGACATCTTGTGTCGGCAGGAAAAAGCGGAGTTTCGTGCCAGATAATTGGATCCGGGGCAATTGGGTGACGCCAATGCCATAGGATCAGGCAGCAAAGCGAGTTTCGCCCCCGGGCGAAAGCTGTGGATATTTGAAAACTAGAGCAAGATCTGCGGAAGTTGCGAGGAAGGATGCTCCCTCGCAAGCCGCAAAGAGGGAGAGATGGAAATTTTGGACGCATGGTCGAATGTTCTTGTCTGTCGTTGGGTTGACCAAAAAGTGGCAGAGTTGCAGACTTGCGGAACGCGCGAGGTTTGTGCAAAGTGGCCTAGCCGCTAATGACGCGGATTACATAGATGAGAGCTTTTAGGACGCACGCTCTTACTTTTTCACGTTTTCACTTTTTCACTTTCTAAAGCCTGTCGCCCGCTGACGCGGGCTCCGCGAAATTGGGGTGGCGGACCCTTCCCCGGGCTCACGCCCGGGGCTATATGCTGTCGTCCGCTAACGCGAACTGAAAACCTTCGGAAGCGCACTGGGAATCCTGGGACGCGCGATATTTGGGCAAAGTGATTTAGCCGCAAATGACGGCAGTATGGTTGCAGAAGCCCGCACGCAGTAAGGGCACCGTTAGAGATCAATGGAGACGCGGTATATTTTGGGACGCAAGGACCTGTCGCCCGCTGACGCGGGCTCCGGGAAAGGCGGCAGCCAACCGTGTGGGTCATCCAAAAATGTCCCGGGCTATAGCCCAACATTTCGGCTAAAGCCGCAGCCAGTATTTCAGGCAAATATCCGTTGGCTAAACCCAACGGCAATTCCTGGGACGCACGCTCTTACTCTTTCACCCTTTCACTTTTTCCCTTTTTTCACTTTGTCTTGTTCTTTGACAACCTATCGGGACTTTGGGACGCAACCTCGGCTCCGCCGCTATATTCTAACCGCCAGTGTTGCGAGAGGCCCGCAACCGTACGGGGCAGCCTACTGCTCGGGCTCGTGACCAAATCAATCCCCGGAGGCGGCTGTGCCGCCGACAATTCTTAGGACGCAGGGATCTTTCGCCCGCTGACGCGGGCTTCGTGGTTCTTAATGGCCGCGGCTCCCCCGGGCTGTACGCCCGGGGCTACATTCTGCCGTCCGCTCCGCGGACTAAACCCTTTCGGCCTTAAGAATCCTGGGACGCAAGCTCATACTTTTCCACCTTTTCCCTTTTTCCCTTTTTCACTTTTCCCTTTGCTTGTCTGGGACGCAAAAAAGGGTGCCGAAGCACCCTTTACACCTATTTGTTACATTCGACTAAACGCCGATATGAAGTCTGTGGACGAGGACATAAATGCCCCCCGAGAGTACGGCGACCGCTGCTCCGAATGTAAAGACCGATATTCGCGTGAGCCTCGCAATGCCATCGCGGTGGGTTCGGTTGACCAGGCCGGCGAAGGAACCGACCTTTTCACTCGCAAGCATCACCAGGACGCCAATCACGAAATTGTAACCGACGATCAATGCGCTTATGTCACCATACTTCATAGAGCTTCTATTTCGAGCCGCTCGAGAGTTTTCCGATGAGTGTGAAGAGCGGCAGATACATCGAGATAACGATCGAACCGATCGTTACACCGAGGAACGCGATCAGCACCGGCTCGATCATCGCGAGCAGATCGGCAATGGCCGTGTCGACCTCGTCCTCGTAAAAGTCGGCGATCTTGCCGAGCATCGCGTCCAAGGCACCGGTCTGTTCGCCGACGCCGATCATTTGGCCGACCATATGCGGAAACACGTTTGTCGCCTTGAGCGGCTCGACGAAGTTCTCGCCGCGCTCGACGCCGGCACGGACCTTGAGTATCGCGTCTTCGATAACAACGTTGCCCGCGGTTTTTGCCGTAATGTCGAGCGACTGGAGGATCGGGACGCCCGAGGACAGCAGTGTCGAGAGTATCCGGGAAAAGCGCGCGACTGCGACCTTGCGCAGGATGGCTCCAAAAATAGGTGTCTTGAGCAGCAGCGAGTCGATCTGCCAGCGGCCCTTATCAGTCTTGTAATAGAAACTGATACCGACGCCCGAGCCGATGAGAAAAACAAGCAGTGCGAGACCGCCCCAACCGGCGAGGAATCCACTGAATGCCATGACTATACGCGTCGGCAGCGGCAGAGCTTCGCCCGGGCCCAGAAGGCCCAGAAAGATCTGCTCGAACTGCGGAATGACCACGATCAGAATGACCGCGATCGCTACGATAGCAACGAGTATGACCGCTGCCGGATAGATCGATGCCGAAACGATGCTTCGTTTGAGCTTAACGACCTTTTCGATCAGGGTGGCGAGACGCTGCAGGATGAGATCGAGCACACCGCCGGTTTCACCGGCCTCGACCATGTGCGTATAAAGCCCGTCGAAAACTTTGGGGTGCCTCTCAAGTGCCTGAAAGAGTGTCGAGCCTTCCTCGACATTCTGGCGAACCTGCCGCAGGACGTCCTTAAAGAACGGATTTTGCTGCTGCTCACCCAGTATGTCGATACACTGAACGAGCGGCAGGCCGGCGTCGATCATGACCGAGAACTGCCTTGTAAATACGGCGAGTTCCTTCGCCTTGACCTTCTTCCGACGGCCGAGTTTCGGGATCGCGATCTCGCGGCCTTTCTCTGTTGCCTGCGTCAGCACGATCTGCTCGCGCCGGAGCAAGGCACGCAGCTCGTCCTGCGTCGCGGCGTCGCGTTCGCCGGCGATAAGTTCGTTTAGGCGATTTCTTCCCTTAAAGACAAATGTTGGCATTGCTGACTCCTGACTGGTTCAATTAAGAATTCAAAATGAAAAATGAACGATTCGTGACTTCCAATTACCTTACCGGCGGTCGCTCGCCGATGCTGCGGCCTTGTGCATACGGGCTGCCGCCTGCGGTGTGCGGTGCGTTTGGCCGAACGCGGCCGCCATACGCTTCATTCAGTCCTGAACCACGCTCTATCAGTTCCTTTAGTTCGTCCGAGTTGGATGAACGCTGCATCGCAACCTCAAGGGTGATAAGTCGCTTGTGGTAAAGCGTGGCGAGTGACTGATTAAACGTTTGCATGCCGAACTTGTCCTGGCCCGTCTGCATCATCGAGTAGATCTGATGGATCTTATCCTCTCGGATAAGGTTCCGTATTGCGGCGTTGGGAACAAGGATCTCAAGGGCCATGCAGCGGCCGTCGCCCGACGCTTTTGGCAACAAGGCTTGGCACATGATGCCTTCGAGCACGAGCGAGAGCTGCGTTCGGACTTGAGCCTGCTGCGCGGACGGAAATACGTCGATGATTCGGTTGATAGTCGAGTAAGCCGAATTCGTGTGCAGCGTTGCAAACGTAAGGTGACCCGTCTCGGCAATACGCAATGCCATCTCGATGGTCTCGAGGTCACGCATTTCGCCGACGAGCACGATGTCCGGGTCCTGTCGAAGAGCGGTGCGGAGAGCCGCGCCGAACGAGTGCGTATCGGCAGCCACCTCGCGCTGATTGACGACACAGTTTTTATGGTTATGAAGGAATTCGATCGGGTCTTCGATCGTCAGAATATGGTCGTGACGGTCGATGTTGATCTTATCGATCATCGACGCAAGCGTCGTTGATTTACCAGAACCCGTTGGGCCGGTCACGAGGATCAGCCCGCGAGGCTTCTTACAGAGGTCGGAAACGATCGGCGGCAGTCCGAGAGCATCGAAGGTTTTGATCTCGTATGGGATTGCACGAAACACCGCACCGACAGCACCCTTTTGGTTGAAGAGATTCGCGCGAAAACGCGACATTCCCTTAAGGCCGAAAGAAAAGTCGAGCTCGAGGTTTTCCTCGAACCGATGCTTCTGGGCGTCCGTTAGGACAGAATACGCCAGCCTTTTGGTGTCTGACGGTGACATCACCGCGTACCCTGGCAATGGAGCGAGGTGGCCGTGAACGCGCCTGCGGTGCCGAATTCGTCGAAAGGTGCAGGTCCGATCCGCCCATATCGGTCATCTTTTTCAAGAGGTCCGGAAGGGTGACCGACGAGTCTGTATTTGGTTGTTCGTAGCTCATAAGGTAATTCCGATTGGTCGGTTAGTCCTTGGTCGAAGCACGCTGGGTCGGTTTGACGCGACTCTTAAGCGAATTGATCACTTTTTCCGACTCTTCGGCGAGGCGTTCGGCCTCCTGGACAGGAGAATTAGTGGCGACATTGTAGATCTTGCCGTCAACCTCTGTGAAATAAAACATTCGCGACTGGAGCGAACCGTTTTTTGCCTGTGATTGGGCAACAACGACATAGACCTGCTGGCCGCTGATCTCTTTTTGATAGTCGTTGACGACCCAGCCGTTCTCGCGGATCATGCGGTCGATAACGTCGCGCCTGAGGGCCGATGTAGCCACGCCGCCAACCGTGTTTCTGCCCGACGAGTTTGGCTGTGTAGCAGGACCGACAACCGAGATCGACGCCGAACCGACCTGATCGCCGCTGGAGTTATCGACACGAAACTGTAGTTCGGCCGGTGATACCTGGGCAGGCCTCCAGCCCACCGGTGCCTGATCGCCGGACGGAAGAACGGCCGCGGCCGGTACGGCCGGCTTAACAGCTTTAACTGATGGTGTCCTCACCGGCGCTTTCTTTTGAGCGGCTCGTGCCCGCGCAAGTCGAAGCTGCCTCAATCGTAATGCTCGCTTGCGTGCCTGAATTGCACGCTTGCGTCTTTGCTGGGCACGGTACTGGCGCCACCATGCCTTTGAATACTTCTTGTATTTTTTGGCTTGCTTGCGATGCTTGCGCTTCTTCTTCGGACCAGCCTCAGCGTGATCGGTCGCCAGCGGGATCAAGACACCGCCGCCGATGAGTAATGCTAATGATAATGCGATTGCCCGGACTAACATGTTTCCTCCAAGTTCCTATAACACGGTTTCCTTGACCACTTCCTCGATCGTCGTGATACCCTCGCGGATCTTGCAAAGTCCAGATTCGCGAAGCGTTATCATGCCGACCTCGATCGCTTTTCTCCGTAATTCCATTGCGCTAGCGCCAATAATAATGAGCT
>CAYSMU010000091.1:0-9056 GCA_964432145.1 uncultured Chloracidobacterium sp. | reverse complement strand
CTTGAAATTGCCTATCACATCCTCGGCGTTTGTGAGGTGTGGTTTATCCTGAGCAGGCTCGGCGGAACGATGGCGAGTTTTCGATCCGCGTTTCTTCTTGAATCTGTTAGCCGTCTTGTGACCATTGTTTTCAAGCTGGTCCCGTTCATGATCGGCGTCGATGAAGCCGGTGCTCAGCTCGTAGGCGAAGCGATCGCCCTCGCGGCCGGAGTAGGTGTCACGCTGGCGATCATTCGCAAAGGAAGGATCCTATTCTGGGCCGCCGTCGGCATGGCACTGATCGCAAATCGGGGACTTCATCCGAAAGACCTTTCCCCGGCTGCCCGAGAGGCAGTCACGGCCGCTCACACATAGCAATATCGGACAAAGAAACATCGATGTGCGCGCCGACAGGTACTGATCTATAACGGCCAAAATATCGGCACCAACGTGATCGATACGATGAACACGATCACAGTAAGCACGCTGCCTATCTTCACAAAGTCCATAAACCGATAACGCCCGGGTGTGTAAACGAGCACGCATGCGGGTTCGAGCGGAGTGATGAATGAGAATGACGCGGCATAGGTCACGCCAACGATAAAGGTGCGTGGATTCAGGCCCAGTGCGAGTGCAGTTTGCACCGCAACGGGCAAGACCACGAGAGCCGCCGCCTGATTGGACATCGGCTGAGTCAGAGCGACGGTTAGAAGGAAAAAGCCCGCGAGAACTGCCGACCCGCCGAACTGGCCAAAGTAAGTATTTATCTGGCCCGCAAGATACTTATCAGCACCCGTACTCTCCATAGCCACGCCAAAGCTCATCATGCATGCGATCAGCACCAGGAGCCGAAAGTCGATCAGATCGTACATTTCGGAGTAGCGGACCGTCTTGGTCGCAAGCAGGAGCATTACACCTATCAACACGCAAACCGCAAGCGGAATGTCATAACCAACAACAACCTTCGACATCGACAGTGCCAGAAAAAGAAAGAATGCCCCGATCGCCCAGCGACGCTTTTCTATGCGAAAGCTGCTTTCCGATACATCTTCGAGCAGGATCAACTCACGATCTGCCACCAGCGGCTCGATACGATCCCGATTTCCCTGGACCAGCAGCACGTCACCGAACCTCAGGCTTACATCGCTGAGCTTTTCAATGAAAGTGTCACCGTGACGGTTGATCGCCAATACCGTCAGGTCGTAGCTCTGACGAAAGCGCAGCGTCCGCAGCGTGTGCCCCACGAGCCGCGAGTCGCGCATCAACATCAGCTCAAACAGCTCTACTTTTTCACCCTCCAGTTCGACGTCATTCAGCATGAAATCGGGTTTGATCTCAAGGCCGATCTCTTCCTTCACTCTGAGAATATTTGTGATTATTCCTTCTACGATCAGCGAATCTCGGCGTCGTATGCGTTCATTTGGCCTTGGGGCGTTGATCCGCTCGCCGTCGCGAATGATGCCGAGAACATTTAGCTCCAGCTCAGTGTTGATATTCGCTTCATCGAGAGTTTTTCCGACGAGGGGTGAATCAGGCAGTACAAGCAGCTCTGACACGTACTCTCGAATGTGGTATTGCTCGGTGAGCGAATCCTCACCGCCGCGGCTGGGGAGAAAATGGCGGCCGATAAACAGCATGTAGAGCATCCCGACAGAAAAGGTGATGATCCCGACCGGGGCGAGCTCGAACATCGAGAACGGCGCCTGACCGTAACGCTGTATCGCACCGCTTACAGCCAAATTTGTCGAAGTCCCGATGAGTGTACAGCTGCCGCCCAATATCGCACCGAACGCGAGCGGCATCAGCAGTTTGGAGGGCGGGATCTTCGTCTTTGCCGCGAGGCCGATAACGATCGGCAGGAACATTGCCGCGGTCGTCGTATTTTTCAATACGGAGGCCGAGATCGCCGCCGCCGTCATTATAAGGGCGGTCAATATGAATACATTGCTTCCGGCGATCTTACTCATCCGTCGACCGATCAGATCAACAAGGCCGGTTTTTATCAGGCCGCCGACAAGTATGAACAGGCCGCCTATCGTGATGATGATGTCATTTCCAAATCCCGCGACGGCCTCCTGAACCGTAAGTACCTTGGTCAATATCAACGCCATCACCAGCAAAACGCCTATTACATCGACAGGCAGTTTCTCGGTCGCGAACAGAGTGATCGCCACAAGGAGAAGGATGAGCGTGATCGCTATCGGTGACATGTGCGCCAAGAATATCTGAAATGAGTCATTTTGGAAAGGAAAACTGCCGCCTGATGCGTGGTATTATGGCGGTGTTGGGAACATTAATTCCTCTTGGGACCGCCTATTAACACGAATATGAAAAGATTGAACGCACTGATCCTGTTATTGGTCATTTTTCCTCTCCTCTCCGCGGCTCAGACTCTCGACGAGAAGATAAGCGAGATAGACAGATACGCCGACGCCGTGACCTCAACTTGGAAAGACAAGAGCGGAGCGGGCATGGCGATCGCCATCGTCAAGGACGACAAAGTCCTGCTAGCCAAAGGCTACGGCGTCCGCGAACTCGGTAAACCGGAGACCCCGGATGGAGACACCGTGTTTGCGATCGCCTCAAACTCAAAGGCGTTTACCACCGCTGCGATAGCTATCCTCGTCGATGAGAAGAAAATGGCGTGGGACGACAAGGTGTCCAAATATCTCCCCGATTTCCAGATGTATGATCCGTGGGTGACGAGTGAGTTGACCATTCGCGATCTGGTCACGCATCGCGTGGGTCTCGACACATTTAGCGGCGATCTGCTCTGGTACGAAACGACGTATTCCGGAGACGAGATATTAAAGCGCGTCAGGTTTTTGCCGCGGGTCTCGAGTTTTCGCACTCGCTATGGCTATCAAAACCTGATGTTCATCGCCGCCGGCAAGGTGGTCGAGAAAGTCTCGGGCAAACCTTGGTGCGATTTTGTGACAGAGCGTATCCTGACGCCGCTCGGAATGGCTCGTACCGTATGCAGCATCCGAAATTTGCCCGACAACGCCGCGTGGCCGCATAACGAATCGGGCGGCAAATTGCGTCGGCTTAACCGCGGTAACGTTGACGGTGCTTACTCAGCAGCGGCACTCAATTCGTCGGTCAACGACCTTTCGAAATGGGTCAGGACGCAGCTCGGCAAGGGAAAATTTGAGGGAAAGCAGATCTTTAGCGAGGCGCAGGCATGGCAAATGCATCAGCCATATCTCGCCCAGCAGATCTCCGAGCCCGCGTGGCGGGCAAATCCGACGCGGCACTTCAGCGGCGTGGCGATGGGTTGGTTCGTTTACGATTACTATGGATTCAAAGTGATCAACCATAGCGGCGGATTAGACGGGATGCTTTCATACACGGTCCTCATCCCTGAAAAGAATGTCGGTTTCGTTGTCCTGACGAATAGCGAATCCCCGACCTTTCAGATCATGATGAACAAGATCCGCGACGTTTTTGTCGATGCGCCAAAACGGGACTGGAACGCCGAAGCGGTTTCGCAGGTTGCCGGAATGAAGGCGAACGAGGCTGAGGGCAACAAGCGGGTCGATGCGACGCGAGTGTCGAATACAAAGCCCTCGCTCGCCCTTGCGAACTATGCGGGGACTTATTCTGACAAGATGTACGGTGACGTGACGATCGCTGAGGAAGGCGGCAAGCTCGTGATGAGATTCCTCCCGTCACCCAATTTCGTCGCCGATCTCGAGCACTGGCACTACGATACCTTTCAGATCAGATGGCGTCCGTCGGTCGCTTACAATTTCCCTCGCGGATTTGTGACCTTTACGCTCGACAAGAACGGCAAGACCGACCAGCTCAAGGTCGACCAGCCGAATAATGATTTTTGGTTCTATGAGCTTGATCTAAAAAGATCGAAATAGTTGCGAATTATTGATATTATTTAACCGGCATGAACATCAAAGTAATAGTTGAAAACGGCGAAGACGGATATTTTGTAGCGAGAGTTCCGTCTTTGAAAGGCTGTTGGTCACAAGGTAAAACGAAGGAGCAGGCGTTGGCGAATATCCGTGAAGCAATTGACCTTTATCTGGAACCGGAACCTTCGGATTTTCTCGCCATGAAAGGTAAAGAGATCGTTGAACTGGCAATATGAACTCCCGCTGCTCTCGGGAGGACAGGTGCTACGGGCGTTGGAACGCCTTGGGTTTCAAGAGATCAGTCGGAAAGGCAGTCATGTGAAAATGAAGCATGTGGATGGTCGTTTGATCGTATTTCCGTTTCACGATGAAATTGACCGATTTACACTCAAGGGAGCGTTGAAAGATGCCGAGATCGAGGTTGAGGATTTCCTAAAGGTCCTACGGTGAACTCGACAAGATCGCTTTCATTATGTAAGAATTCTCCTTCTATTCGCGCTTTAGTGATGGAAAGTCAGTTAATTAGGAGATATTAGCTTTTAATGTCAGAAGAAGCAGTACAGCCGGCACCGGAAGCCACAGAGTCGGCCGCCGCACATGACGAAGTGCATTATCAGGCGGTCGAGAAAGAAGGCACGGTAACGGCCATTTGGGAAATGCAGGGGCACAAACACCTGCGAACCATCGACCCGCGTTCGAACGAGGGCAAACAGATCCTCGCACTTTTCGAAACCGCAGGTTAGAGGTTTAGCCGAAAGATCTACACGAATGTTGACGATTGACCGATCGTTGGCATTCGTGTTTTTACGTCTTTCGGCGGCCAGAGGTCGAGGATCGGGTGATCACGCGCGGTGAGTTCCCGCCCGTCGAATTCTGCGACCCTGATGATGCCCAGCCCGGCCGACGTCAAATACACAGCATCCGCCGACTCAAGCTCCCCGATCTCCGCCACGACCTCATCGCACTCCAAATTCTCAAGCACGTATTCACGCGTTGTTCCGGCAAGACAGCCGGTCGCAAGCGTCGGCGTATAAAGCCGTTCATCCTTTAACCAAAAAATATTTGACATGCACCCGCTTGTGACGTGGCCGCGCTCGTTGACACGAACAGCTTCGTGAAACCCACGAGACTTTGCTTCGTCGAGCGAGAGGATCTGCTCGAGATAGTTGCACGACTTGACGCCGGCGAGCGGCGAGCGTGAATTGACTGGAAAGGTAGAGATCGCCAATTTGAAATGTTCCAGCACCGTTCGACGTCCGGCCACGATAATCGAAAGGGTAATTTTTGATTCGGTGCTATCAGACCATATTGAACTTGACGATTCATCGACTAGCGTTACTCGGACTCGACCGTCTTGTATGTTTTCAGTTGCAAGTTGTTCGTGAATCAGTCCTTCCAATTTCGGACTTTCAATTGAAAATGCAAGCCCCAGTCGAGAGGAGTCGGTATTTAACCGTCGAACGTGCTTATCAACGAAGAGCGGTTGGCCATTGTGAACCGCCAAAGTCGTAAATGTGCCGGAACCATAGAGCAATGAATTACGACGGCTGCTTCTATTCATCATTTTCTGAAACCTCATCCGTCACGAAAGTGACGTCGTCCGACTGGTCTTCAATCGAAAGAGAATCGGAATAGATTGCTCGATTGAGGATAAATAGAAATAGCAGTGACGGCAGAAAATGGACGAATCCGGAAAACAGAACGAGACCGGAGCCACCGATTCGCAATGTTTTGTCGAAGTCATTTAGATCATCACCGGCAATACCAAAGACCCATCCTGAGATGACAATTAAGCTGATGCCGAGATTAATCGCAATGAGTGAGCCAAACACGACTCTTGACCCAAAAGACTTAAGGCTGGCCGATAACGCCCCCATTATCGGAAAGTAAAGTCCGAATAAGTGAGCGTAGAAGAACAAATAAAACCAAACATAATTCCCATGTCCTCCGCCCGTGGCTAGCATCGTCCAAAAACCATATATAACAGCGTAAAGCAGTCCGCACACACCCCGAATTATGCTTACAGATGTGGTTGACACGAAACTACGTTAGCGATTCTATTCTGACTTCATCGGGCTGCCGCGATCTAATTTTCCCTTTCTTATCGTTGCAAAACTCAGTGACGAGTTCGGCGAAAAGATCGCTCTTTTCCTCTTGGGGCACATGCCCGCAATCCTTGAGCACTACGAAGCGTGAATTGAGTATCTCCTCGTGCAGTTTGTAGCCGTCCTTGATCGGGATGACGGTGTCTTCTTCACCCCAAATGATCAGTGTCGGTTGATTTATCTGGTGGGCATCCCGCTCGATGTGGCTTGCGGACCAGTTACGTGAAGTTGCGAGCAGGCTGTGATGGCCGTCAGCCGCATGCAGCGGCCGGCGTATGTTCTCGATCCGTTCGTCGGTGATCATATGGTGGTTGGCCTTGGCAAGCGTGCCGTGCATACGGTAACGCATAAAGGTCTTTGAATCAGACAGGAATGGCGTAATAACCTCACCAACACCCCGAAGCGAGGCTAGTCTTAAAACCGGGTGCGATTTGAGATCGTCGTTTATCACTGCGTCGACAAGCACGAGTTTCTCAACCCGCTCGGGGTTATCGAGCGTAATTGTCGAGGCAACCGCACCGCCATAGGAACTGCCGACGACGACGGCCCGGCCGATGCCAAGACGGTCCATAAAACGCTTCACCATCCTCGCCTGCGATTGTATCGAGTAATCAAACCATCTCGGCTTTTCCGAGTAGCCGAACCCTAACAGATCGACGGCGATAACGCGAAACCCCGCCGCCGCCAGCAGCGGTGCCGTCGTCTTCCAGACATAAACCGACGCCGTGTAGCCGTGGATCAGGATGATCGGCGGGGCCGATCCGTCGCCGAATTCCTGATAATGAACGCGCGCTCCATCGACATTTACGAAATGCGAATGGTCCGAATGGACGACCTTATCCGCGACCAGGTCCCATTTTACCGTGTCGGCCCGCGTCAACAGTTTTACCGCGACCGCCGCACCGACCGCACCACCGACTGCCAATGCCAGATTTCGTTTCTTCATACGCTTTTGCCTGCCGACATTCTATACCAAAACCACTCTCGGACGAACAGATTTTTCCGTCTCGTCAAACACACCGATCGCGAGCAATGTGCCGCTCTCGTCGAGCATCCGCACACGCTGGCCGTCGGTAAATTCTGCATCCTGAAGCCGCGTCGAAAGCCCGCCGCGAGTCTTCGTTGACCGCTCGGCGGTAAGCGACACAAACGCAAGATGTTCGACCGCTAGTTCCAATGGCAACAGCCGCGATGCCGGCTCGTCATCGGCCGCTAATAAGTCCAGTGTAACGCTTTGCGAAAGATCGAATCGCCCCGCTCGGGTCCGGCGCAGCTCTGTCAGGTGCGCCCCGACGCCGACGGCCCGGCCGATATCTTCCGCAAGCGTCCGAATGTACGTCCCGGCGGAACAAGCGGTTCGAATGCGGAGTGTATCAATCGCGGATCGCGGATCGCGGACGGCGGATTCCAGCAATTCAAGCCGGTAGATAAAAACCTTGCTCGATCTCCGTTTGATGGTTTCGCCTTTGCGTGCGTGCTCATAGAGCTTCTTACCATCAATTTTCTTCGCCGAATACATCGGCGGGATCTGCTCGATCTCGCCGCGAAATACTTCAAAAGCCTCATCCCACTTGGTATTGCGGAGAACGTAGTCGATCTCTTCAATTTGCATTCCGCGATCCGCGATCCGCGATCCATCGACATCTCCCGTATCAGTCTCAAACCCAAACCTAATAGAGGCCTCGTATTCCTTCTCGTCCTTATCCAAAAACTGCGCCAGCCGCGTCGCCTTACCGACGACAACGACCATCACGCCCGTGGCAAATGGATCGAGCGTACCGGTATGGCCCACTTTCTTTGTTTTTAGAATACGACGCACTCGTGCGACCACATCATGGGATGTAATGCCCGCCGGTTTGTCGATGATAAGAATTCCATCCACGCGATAGATTTTACCTGTTTATCTCCGAACAAACTGAAAAGTAAAAACGAAAAAGTGAAACCGGTCGATTTTCAGTTCTGAGTTTCTACTTTTTCGTTTGTTCGGATGATCGCTTTGGAATGTAAAATTTACAGACAAGATGTGGGGACGCCGCCGACAACCGATCGATGAAGAAAAGCGGGTCGTAAAGGACCGAGAGCGTTCCCGCGAACGAACAATGAATCGCGCGGTCAAGCTGCTCGCGGCAAAGCCTCGGTCCATAGGCGAACTTCGCGAACGCCTGCTCGAGAAACTCTGGACCAACGCCGAGATCGTTGACGCCGTGATCGACAAGCTCAAGGACTACAACTACCTCAATGACGAACAATTCGCTCGCGACCTTGCTGTTTCGAAGCTGCGGCAAAGGCCGCAAGGCAAGCGCCGATTGCTGCAGTCGATGTCGCAGAAAAAGCTCGACAAATCGACCGTGGACGACGCGATCCGCGACGCATTCGAAAAGCTCCCCGAGGACGAGCTAATTGATCTCGCGATACAAAAACGCCTCCGCTTAAAAGGCCAGCCCCAAACACGGGATGATCTGAAAAGGTTTTATGACTTTCTCCTGCGGCAAGGGTTTTCTTACGATCTCATTCGCGACAAACTGTCATCGCTTCCACGATCTGTGACCGATCTGTCTGAACCGCCTGTGTGAGCGGGCGGCACCCATTTTTCCTTGCTTGATCGCCGCATTGCGAACCTGCCCTCCGCTTACGCAGAGAGTCCCGACATTTTTTTTGAATCCGATCCCGCGCGCTTCGCGAAAACTCAACCAAAGGGAAACGCCTTTACTTAGTAATTCAAAAACAAGGGGAGATATTGAAATGAGATCATTTATTGCATTAGTAGTTTTGACGCTCGGCGTCACGTTTGGTGTTTCGGCCCAGGAAATGGGCATGAAGAGCGACGGCAACCCGATGGTTGGCGGAGCAGCCATGTACAAGACAAAGAACATCGTTGAGAATGCGGTCAATTCGAAAGACCACACGACGCTTGTCGCCGCAGTCAAGGCGGCGGGCCTCGTCGACACACTGGCAAGTGCCGGTCCTTTCACGGTCTTTGCACCCGTGAACAGTGCGTTTGAAAGGCTGCCGGCAGGTACTGTCGAGACCCTGCTCAAGCCCGAAAACAAAGCCACGCTAACCAAGATCCTGACCTATCACGTTATTGCCGGTAATTTCGATT
>CAYSMU010000090.1:0-9062 GCA_964432145.1 uncultured Chloracidobacterium sp. | reverse complement strand
AAGCATGAGTTTGTCACGCTCGAGCATCTGCTCTTCGCATTGCTCGACGACTCGGCGGCGAGAGAAATACTGTTTAATTGCGGTGCTGAGATCGAGGAGGTCGCTCGTGCCCTCGAAGAGTATTTCGATAACGTCCTCGAGAAAATGCCGGCTGATGTCAAGACGATGCCGGAGCTGACCAGCACGTTCCAATCCACGATCTCTTACGCTGTGCTTCAGGCCGAGGGTAGCGGCCAACCTGCGGTCGATGGCGGCAATATACTGGCAGCACTTTATCAGGCTGAGCAATCTTACGCCGTATATCTTCTGCTCCAACAGGGGATCACCCGGCTCGACATTCTCAATTACATCGCTCACGGAATTTCCAAGGTCGACGCGGGTGATCCTTTATTCGACGGGATCGATGATGAAGATGGTGACGGTCCGACGGCCGCTCAACGCAAAAAGCCGCTGGAGAGCTTTACGACGGAACTTGTCGCTCGTGCGGCTGCCGGGGAGATCGACCCAATCGTCGGCCGCAGTGCCGAGATCGAACGCACGATCCAGGTCCTTTGCCGCCGAAAGAAGAACAATCCGCTCTACGTCGGCGAGCCCGGTGTCGGTAAGACCGCTCTGGCCGAGGGTTTAGCGCTGAAGATCAGCGAAGGTGACGTTCCCGAGGTACTTCAGGGAGCAAAGGTGTTTGCTCTCGATATGGGAGCCGTTCTGGCAGGCACTCGCTACCGCGGCGATTTTGAGCAGCGATTCAAAGCGATCATCAACGAGCTGAAGCAGCAGGAGAATGCGATCCTCTTTATAGACGAGATCCACACGATCGTCGGTGCAGGTGCCGTTTCGGGCGGGTCAATGGACGCGTCCAACATCCTGAAGCCGGCACTGGCGGCCGGTGAATTACGCTGCATCGGCTCGACGACCCACGCCGAGTACAAGGCGGCGTTCGACCGCGACCGAGCTCTTGCACGCCGGTTCCAGCGCATCGACATCAATGAACCGACTGTTCACGAAACATACCAGATACTCAAGGGCCTCAAGCGGTTTTACGAGCAACATCACGGCGTTAAGTACAGCAACGAGTCGCTTCGTTCCGCGGCAGAGCTCGCCGGTAAGTACATTAACGACAGGTTTTTGCCTGATAAAGCGATCGACGTTATTGACGAGGTCGGGGCTTCGCTGAAGCTGCTGCCCGCGGGCAAGCGGCCAAAGAAGGTCTCGGTCCAAATGGTCGAGAACACGATAGCCCGTATGGCCAAGATCCCGCCGAAGACCGTCGTCGCCAACGAGAAGGAGCGTCTGAAGACACTTCGCGACGATCTCAAGAAGCACATCTTCGGCCAGGACGAGGCGATCGATGCGATCGTCGATTCGATCCAGATCTCGCGCGCGGGCCTCGGACACGAAACAAAACCTGTTGGATCCTTCCTCTTCTCCGGGCCGACAGGCGTCGGTAAGACGGAAGTATCGAAGCAGCTCGCCGAAACCCTTGGCGTCGAGTTCATTCGTTTCGACATGAGTGAGTATGCCGAGCCACACACCGTGTCGAGACTGATCGGAGCGCCGCCGGGATACGTCGGCTTCGATCAGGGCGGATTGCTTACAGAGGCCATCATGCGAACGCCGCACGCGGTGCTCGTACTTGATGAGATCGAAAAGGCCCATCCAAACCTTTTCAACCTCCTGCTTCAGGTCATGGACTCGGCAACGCTGACTGATAACAACGGCAAGAAGGCCGATTTCCGCAATGTCATCCTGATCATGACCACAAATGCCGGTGCCCGCGAACTGTCGTCCGGCGGGATGGGGTTCCGAAACTCCGCCGACACCAAGGGCAACGCGAAGGGCGTTATCGAACGAACATTCACGCCAGAGTTTCGCAATCGTCTCGACGCGTGGGTGCCGTTCAAGGCCCTCGATCTTGAGGTGATCAAGCTGATAGTCGATAAATTTGTCAAAGAACTAAATGGCCAGCTCGCCGAAAAGCGTGTGCTGGTTAAATTGACTGAAGAGGCCCGCGAATGGCTCGCCAAAAACGGCTTTGACGCTCGCTATGGTGCCCGTCCGATGTCGCGGCTGATCCACGACCGTATCAAACAGCCACTCGCGAGCGAGATATTATTCGGCAAGCTCGCCGATGGCGGCAGCGTCGAAGTTGCAGTCGTGGACGAACAACTGGTCTTGAACATCTAAATCGCCGCATTACTTCGGCCCATATGAAAGCCTGCGATCAGACCGCGGGCTTTCTTAGCTACCGATCACGGATCACTTCCTGGCCGCGATCTTAGCAGAGAATGTTCCCTTAACGGACTTGTCTCCGTCGGTAACATCGATCGTACCGCCTATCGAATCGGCGGTGACGGACTTGACCTCGACCTGGCCGGTGATCTTCGAGCCGCTGAACATCGTGTCAAAACTGGCATTGGTCTCTTTTCCGTCCGCGAAAGTGCTCACGATCACCGAGTCGACCTTCATGAACTTCTCTTTCGGGTCGGCCTTATAAATTCCCGGCTTGAACTCCGAGTTTTGATCGGTCCCTTCCTGGCCGATGAGCTGCAGCGTCAGCCGAACCTGATCCGCTGCTGTCAATGGCTTTCGCATCGTGCCCATGTTCGTGGTATCGAGGTCGAAATTTGCCATAAAAACATACATCGACGTCGCCGTGGTTATCTTGCCCGCTGTGTCCGTGAAGGTCTTAACGTTTCGGGCCGTCCCGCTCGACTTCGTCTCCAGCTTGATGTCCTTGCCTCCGGCCTTTATTTCCATTTTCGAGGAACTGACACCGGCCCCGCCCCCACATGCAGCAAACGAGGCCAATAAGACCCCAATGATCATTGTTCTGATCATAGCTCTGTCCTCCTATTGTCTTTCATAACTTTCTGTTCATTGCTTCTCGCGGGTGACCATCGTCTACTCTTCTTCGTCAAGGGTCATCTCGGCGACCCGTCCATCGCGATCAAAAGCGACGCGCCAGAGGAAAAGCCTCTTGCCCGTATCTGTCCGATATAAACGGTACGACTTTCCGTCAACCTCTTCTTCACCGACCAGACTCAGCGTACGAGTCGGCCCGAATGTGCTGATGCGAGAATTTGCTGTCTTTGCCCGCTGGCTCGAAATGTTTTGTACAAGCTGCGGGGTCATCACGGCTGCGTCAGGGCGGTTAGCAAGCCGTGACATAAGGGCCTTCATGAATGTGTCCGAGTGCTCTCGGTCAGTATCGATGACACTCGGCATGGCCCTGAGCGACATCGACGGGATATAGATCTTTGCCACGGCGGCGGCGATCAGGCTGCCCATACCCGACTCGCCCTGATTAGTAAGCACTGCTACCGTCACTTTGTCATCAACGTATCGAAAGTTGGCGGCGCCAAACCCAGAGGTCTGGCCGGTGTGCCCGATCAGCTTGTGCCCGCGAATGTTAGAGATTCGCCATCCAAAGCCATACGGCGAGAGCTTGCCGTTATTGAAAGTAAATTGTTTCCACATTTCCGCCTTGCTCGAAGGCTTTAGAAATGCGGTTCCGCTCAACGCCGCGTTCCATTTCACCAAATCGCCGATCGTGGATATGATCGACCCTGCTCCTTTCAGATCGGTCAGGTCCCAGTTGCGGCCTTCGTACCGAGTGCCATTCCACTCATAACCGACTGCGCGGTTTTTCACAATGAACTGCGGATCGCGATCCGTCGTTTTGGTCATACCGAGCGGTCGAAATATACGGGTCTGCATAAAGTCCATATACGACATTCCCGACGCACTCTCGATGATATACGCGAGCAGCGTGAAACCGCTGTTGCTGTAGATATTGCGGTCACCGACCGGAAACTCCAGCGGATATGGCGCTAGCAGCTTAATAAACCCATCGACCTTCAGCCGCTTGAGCAACGCAAATCCGTCGAGACTTGAATAGCTCTTTATGCCTGATGTATGGGTCAGCAGATGGCGGACCGTCACATCCCGCCACGCATCAGGCGTTCCCGGCAGATACCGCGAGATCTTTTCATCCAGGCCGACCTTACCGTCCTCGACGAGCAGCATGATCCCCGCCGCCGTGATCTGCTTTGAGACAGATCCGATCTCAAAAACGGTATCGGAAGTAACGGGGACATTAAACTCAAGGCTCGCCGATCCATAGCCCTTGATCTTTACAACCCGGCCGTTTCGAACCACTGCCACTGCCGCACCCGGAATGTGCCGTTCGGAGAGCAGCGACAATACCTTCTCGTCGACCCTATCCGCCAACGCCGATACCGGCGTCAGCAGAACAAGCGTAGTAACCAATAAACGTGATCTTATTGATGATCTCATAAACTTACGCGTCATATTTGTAATTCACTCGTTTCGCCGTAGAATGCACTCATGCAAACGGACGTAATAATCGTTGGTGCGGGGCCGACCGGCCTCGCCCTTGCCTGCCAACTTATCCGTTTCGGTATCGACTTTACGATCATCGACAAAAAGGATACGACAACCCCCTATTCCCGGGCGATCGGAGTCCAGGCCCGTACCCTGGAGATCTACGAACAGATCGGCCTCGCCGACAAACTGATCGCTCGCGGCAAACCGGCCGAAGTCGTCCGCATGGTCGCGGGCGGCGAGGTCCGCGGCGAAGCCGTGCTCAAGGATATCGGAGCAGGCTTGAGCGCCTATCCCTTTATGCTGATCGTCGAACAGGGCACGCATGAGGCCCTGCTTTACGATCACATTCGGGCAAATGGCCATAACGTTCGATGGAATACTGAACTCGTTTCCTTTGCACACGACGCCGAGGGCGTCACCGCCGTGATAGCGGATGCTGCCGGCCTGACCGAACCCGTCCATGCCAAATATCTCGTCGGGTGCGATGGTGCGAGCAGTCCCGTACGCCACCAGCTCGGACTCACATTTGAGGGCGATACGGTCGAGAGGCTCTTTTACGTCGCCGATGTCGAGATCGACTGGAAATTTACTCACGACTCACTATATATTTGCCTTGCAGAGCATACGATAACGGCGTTTTTCCCGATGGTCGGCAGAAACCGATACCGCATCGTCGGCACGTTTCCCGAGGGCCATGATAAGGACGAGGGCGAGATCCTCTACGAAGAGATCGAACGCCAGATCGAGCTCGACACCCAACTGGAACTCGACATCAGCAATGTCAACTGGTTCTCGGTCTATAAGGTCCATTCGCGCGTCGTCAATAAGTTCTCCGAGGGGCGTTGCTTTGTTGCCGGCGATGCCGCCCACATTCACACACCCGCCGGAGCTCAAGGGATGAACACGGGGATCCAGGACGGCTACAACCTTGCCTGGAAACTAGCCATGGTCCTCAAGCACAAGGCCGATCCGAAATTGCTCGACACCTACAACGAGGAACGCCTGCCCAATGCGCATCGACTTCTTGCAACGACCGACCGGCTCTTTCAGTTAGGTGCAAGCGATGAATGGTTCCTGGCGTGGATCAGGATGCACATATTTCCTCACGTCGTCGGATTCGCACTCAGCCTGGACAGCGTAAAGCGATTCATTTTTCCGCTTGTCTCCCAGATCGGTGTCAACTATCACAACAGCTCTCTCAGCGTTGATAACACAACATTTAGCGTGCGGGGCGGCGACCGAATGCCGTACTTTCGCGTCGGTGAGAGCGTTTACGACGATCTGCAGACCCCTCGCTTTCACCTCGTCGCGTTCGGCGGCGACGGCGACCTGAAGCTTGACGGTCGGTTGGCCGAGATCATCGACAATCACCTGCTTCCGCTTAGCGAAGAGGTCGAGGAACTCTTTGACACGGATCGGCCGTTCTACGTGCTTCTGCGGCCCGACAATTATATTGCGGTGATCTCGGACGATCCATCGCTCGACGCCGCAGAAGAATACCTGGGAGCCATTTTTCCTTAAATTATCAAAGATCAATTACCGATCGGATCACCCGGAGGTGTAGCGAGCGGCGTTGTCTGCTTACGCGGAGCATCGGGCCGCGTCAAAAAGCGTTCGATATCGTCGGCGGTCGACCGAAAATGAGCCCCGCTATCGCCGGGGGCCGGCGATCGCTTGATAGCAGCTAGTAACATCCTTAGAGCGTCGGCAGCGATCGACCTGACCTGCGGCTGGGCACGTTCGTTTGCCGCGAGGTCCATAAGCCGCGAGACCGTCACGCTTTGCACCGCCCTCTGGATCACTGCCAGATTTGCGTCCGCCTGGGCCGGTGCCTGCCATGTCGCCTTAATTAACGCTGCGACTACCTCGCGAAAATGCGGGTTGGCCTTATTCCTGGCGTTCTGGTTAATGGTGCGCGCGGCTCGGTTCGGTTCGAGAAGGGCCGAGATCGCCATATCGGCGGCGATCTCTGCCGCTCCGACCGGGTCAAACATCGGACTCGTGCGCTTCTGAAAAAGCTCAGACCGCCCCGAACCGTAGCCGTACGCGGTCGGCGGAATTAGGCTGAGCACATTCTCGGGGATCGCAAGTTCACGGGGATCGATCGTTTCAAGCACCGCCTTTAACGCGTCTCGCTGTCGGTCAGCCGGGACAATTGCCGCGATCGGTGACGGCTCGGGACCGTGCGGGGCCCGGACGGCGTGCGTGTAGTAGACACCGCCGATCGTTTTTGACGCCGCCGTGAGTTGATATCGGTGATGGAGGTAAAGAGGAAGAAACGTATTCTCGAGCTGTGACATCGGTGAGCCGACCGGGATGTTCTTTACGCCAAACTGATCGAGGCCGATCCGCCTAACCTTCATTTCATGCCGCAGCGAAGCGACCGGATCGGGGCCGTTGTCCCAGAGATTGCCAAACGGATTGGCCGCGCTCGCGGGTCGTGCGTCCTGATCGCCAAGGAAAAGCATACCGGAAGCAATGCCTTCGCTTACTATCTTGTAGAGTTCGACGTCCTCGCTCGCTCCCGGCGAAAATTGCGTATAGGAATACCGCACAGCAAACTTGTCGAAAGCCCCGATCCCGACAGCGTATGCCTCGGAGAGATCAAGCTTTCCGTTGACGATTCGTACCAATGGTGCCGGATAGTCCATCACGGAGCCGCGGTTGTATGTGCTTGCCGCGAAATTATGCGTAAAACCGAGGGTGTGGCCGACCTCGTGTGCCGAAAGCTGCCGGATGCGTGCGTACGACATCGCGGTAACCTCAGCGGCCGAGCCGTCCGCCGCAAGATAATCGACGTCGGGCATCAGGCCGAAATCGCACGCTGCGAGTCCCGCATTATACTGCGGTGACATTCCTGAACCCAGCAGGAAATCCTGGCGTGCACGCTGCGAATCGAGCGTGACGTCACCCTTTAGAACCTCGCCGGTTCGCGGGTCGACAACGCTGTCGCCGATCGACCAGCCGCGCGTCGAGCGATGGACCCAATTGACGACGTTGTATCGGATGTCCATAGGATCAGCGTCCGGCGGCAGTACGCGGACCTGAAACGCATTGCGAAAGCCGGCCGCTTCGTAAGCCTGGTTCCACCATGAGGCTCCCTCGATCAATGCGTCCTGGATCGCCTTTGGTGCACCGTTATCGACATAAAAGACGATCGGCTTTACCGCCTCGCTCACAGCTGCGTTGGGATCTTTCTTTTCAAGGCGAAACCGCTGTATCCAACGCTTTTCGAGATCTTCGTTAATGTCGGTGCCGTAATCGTAAAAGCTGATCGGTATCGCACCGGTCCGCGGGTCGAACTTTCTCGGTTTGTAATTGTCATCGGGCAGCTCGACGAATGAATGTCGCTCGCGGACCGTCACATGTTTAGCGGTCGGTGTGACCTGGCCGACGAGGTTATTCGTGTCGCCGCCCGCGGTCAGGGTGATCGTCGCCTCGACCTCGGTATTCTTGGGAAAACCCTTCGTGTTCGGCAAATAGAGCGCGCTGCGGCTCTCATCGAAGCTGTAGGTTCCCTGACGCATCTGATTAATGCGTTCGCCGACACCGTGGGCGTCGCGTATCAGGAATGCGGTAGCGTCGACAAGCACTCGCTCGCCATCGGCGGCCTCAATACGAAATCCCCATATGACAGATCTGGCGAACGATTCCTCGACCGACTTCTTCTGTCTGGCGTCGCCCCCCGAACGGAATTCGTAGTTCGGCTGGACCATCAGCACCTTATTGCCCGAACGCTCGAACTTCACCACCTTGGTCGTGCCCAACTGGCCGCGGTCGAGCCCAAGCGGATTTGAGCCCACGCCGGTCGGAAGGCTCACGAGATAGAGAAACTCCTGATCCCATCGTGTGATCTCCATATAGGTCTTTCCGTCGTCGGCGCTCAGGTAGAGCGGAATAAAGCCGTCAATCTTTTGCAGCTTTTCGGTGACCGAGGCAATCGTTTTACGCTGCGTCTGAGCCGCAAGCCCGGCCGCAAGACATACCACGAGGAGAAACACAGATAGAACGCGATTCATATTCAGTTGCCCTTTATGCGAATAGATTTAGATTGAAACTTAACACTATTACGCAACGAGCTCAAAAATGGTTGTCGCCGCGGCGATCACCGCTGTCCGTTTCGCATCTGCGACTCGTATCGTATCCGCCGGTCAAATTGTTCGTTGGCCTGGGCGATATAATGCCGCTGATCTGCACGGATCAGATCACGGATATATTCGCTCGCAGAGTCAAAGCCGCTCTCCTTGGTCCGTTTGTTAAGGTAGGCCCGCAAGTTCTCGGGCATCGAAATATGCATTGTTGTTTTCATAGTCGTCAAATCATGGGTGGCCAAACAGTGTATGGATCATGGCCACGCTATGTCCTCAATATGTACTCTTCGTGTCTCGCAAAATGGGAGGCTGGACACTGTAAGCTATTGAAACTATTGGATTTATCCATCGTTTCTCGCCTGTCCCGAATTTTTCGTGTTTTCCCACATAGCCATTCTGCAACTGCCCGTGTTCCGGCTTTCGGAACAGCTCGTAACAAGCCTATGGGCAGGCCGAGATCATAGCACGAATTTGCATATAATACAATATGTCTTATTGGTGAGACAAGACGAACGGGCGGCCCAGATGCAGGTAAAGCATTTTGCCGATCACTTCCTTTTTCGCAGCGTGACGAGGATCGCGTCCGAGACCTTTCGCTCGCCTTCTTTGTCTGAGGGTTTATTG